>JBMCTC010000212.1:0-5774 GCA_048624115.1 Spirochaetota bacterium | reverse complement strand
ACCGCAACCGCCCCGCGCTGATCAACGAGCAGAGGTTGGCGTACCCCTCCCGGTTCGTCGCGAGAAGCACAACCGTAGTGCGAAACCGCCGCCCGGTGGTTTCGGATGCGGGAGCGGTGCTGCCGCGCGTGGCATTGCTCCTCGCAGGAGCGGTGCCGCCCGGGCCGGCGGTATCGGATGCAAGAGCGGTGCCGCCCGCGCCGGCGGCATCGGATGCAAGAGCGGTGCCGCTCCCCCCGGCGGCATTCCCCTCAAGAGCGCCACCTGTCTCCCGATCGTTTTTCGCGTCCCCAAGCTCCACCGTGATTTCAGATCCCACGATCAGCTTGATCCCGCGCTCCTTCGCCGCCTTGTGTGCCTTTACGATCCCGTACACTCCGTCGCGGTCGGTGATCGCGATTGCCGGCAGGCCAAGCGCTGCAGCCTGCTCGACAAGCTCGTCGGGGTGGCTTGCACCTTCGAGGAAGCTATAGTTGCTTTTGACCCAGAGCGGCACGTAGATGGATTTCATAGTGCGGTGTCACGAAGCTTGGGGAAAAGAATGCTCCAAATCATTGTACCGCCGAACCTTGTGCCAACTACGCGTTGCATCTCAACGACAACTCGCTTATTGCGTTCCCATAAAAAGAAATAGCCGATAGCTATCCCCAAGGTGCGTGACACTACTCCACTATTCCCTGCACCATCCATGTTCGCTCCACAACATCAAAGAAAATCCACAACAACCGCCCCGACGTGTCGTACAGGTAGTAGTACTCGCGCCGATAGGGAGTAGCCCACCAGCCGCCCGAAACCTCGTAGGGCCCACACCGCTCGGGCGCGGCAAACTCAGCCGGAATCTCACCCAAAGAAACAGGCTCATGCAAGATCCGCCGAACGAGCGCCGCAGACAGATCCGCCGCACCCACACCGCCCCGACCTTCATCATTCGCGGCCCCAACCGAACTCGAGTCACCCAACCGAGGGGGTGTGAGCCGCTCGACTGCCTCCCAGTGGAACTGCTCTTCGGGAAGGTGTGCGTTGTCAAGAACCGCGATCTGCACCCCGTCGTTACCAAGCTCGGCGGTGATCTCAGCGACTGCGGCCATCGCCTTTTGGTACTCGGGCGCGCGCGCAACGCCAAAGAGCTCCGACTGCTCACGGTCGCTTCCAACACAGGAAATCGCCACGGCAAGCCTGACCACCGGCCCCGGCAATTCGAGACTCTCGAGCCGCAACCGCAACAGGCGCTCGAGCCGAACGTGGTCTGCGGTGGGCTGCGCCACCTGCAGATGTTCCTCTACAGAATCGTCGGCGGAGCCCGGCCACGACTCGGGATGCATCGTGAGCGTGATCTCACTCACAAGCTCCTGCCGCTTCCACGCCTGCGCAACCAGCTCGTGCAGTAACGAACTGAGGTGATGAACAAGCGCCTCGCTTGCCGCTTGCGGATAGAGAAGACGCATCTCGCGAGAGAGCGGATCGGGTTCAGGTGAGCTCTGAATCGGCATTGCCTTGAGGCCCGAGGCAAACGAGTGTAACTCCGCCACCTCGCGCCCAAAGCGCCTGGCAAGCGCACCGGCAGAGAAGCGGACAAAGTCCTTGATGGTGTAGAGACCGAGCTGATGAAAGCGCAAGAGCGTCTCGTGATCGAGCGGAAGCACCCCCACCGGCGCGCGAAGCGCCGCCGCCCGCTCCTGATCCTCACTTTCAAAGAGCGTAACCGCGCGCTTTACCTTCGCTGCCGCGTAAGTCCCAAAGCGAGAAAACCCCACCGCCACGCTACAGACAAAACCACGCTCGGTAACCGCAATCTGCAACGCACCGGCCCATTTGGCAGTCGTTGCAAAGAGGCGCTCCATGCCCGAAGCATCGACCCAGAAGAGGCCGGCATCGTGCTGTGACTGTTCGACCTCAGGCGAGAACTCTTTGAGAATGGACATGACAATACGGCTCTGCCCTACCCGATCTGCGTCCGATATCACCCCAACCCGCAACAGCGGACAAATGGCAAGCGCCGATGCATAGCGCATCCCCGGCCGCACCCCATCTGAACGCGCAGCTCGATTGACCTCGAGAATGCGGCCAAGCGGCTTCTCTTCACTCACCACCCCACAGGGGTGCTCTTTCCAGTCGGGATATCGTTGTGCAAGAATCTGAAGGTCAAACCGCGGGAGGCTAATAGAGGCCAGGCGGACCATTGAACTCCTCGCTCACTGTCCACCCAGGCCCCTCCCGTTTGTCCTTGGTGTTGGTAATTGTGCACGTAAACCGCCCCGGAGCCACCCGCTCTCGCGAACTCTCTCCCCGAACGGAAACCAGCGTCCCGGAGTAGTTCCCATCTGAACGGGCCCTCCGCAGAATTAAAACATGGCTCTTGTGTTGCTCAGCGAGCCGAAGCAGCCGACCCTGCGCCGCCGTAGAAATTGAAAGCTCTCGCGCAAGGTCGATGATTACAAGCCCGCACGCCCCCGAGCGAATCATACGCTCAGCAGAACGCGTTGCCCGCACGGCGGAACGCTCACCAGGTGCCGGCCGAGCTACCTCAGGCTCCACCGCCCAAATCACGAGCAGCGCCTGCAAATCTACCCCTGCCGCAGCCAGATCAGGCGGAAAAAACGCATCTCGATGACTGGCCACCCACGCGACGAGCTCCCCCGCCCGCTGAGCCTGCACCATCAGACGCGAGGCAACACTCACATTCGCCGAAGTCGCGCCCCCGACCAACTCCGTCAGCCGCCCCCGAAGCGCCTCCAAATCCCACCGACCCGCAGGTCGAGGCTCCACCAAATCCGACGCCCGATGTAACTGTGCCAGCGCTTCCATGCCCAGATATTACTACACAAATGTTTAGTCTTCAAGCAGAAAATGAGAATTTGGGCGCGTCCTCGGGCGCCCGGGCCCCACCGTCGCCTGCGAGTCACAGCTTCCCCGAGCACCCGAGGACCGAGCTCTCCGCTGCAATTCCTCGCCGCCGGCTTCGCCGGCGCCTGCGGGATTTCCGCTCCGATCTCTCGCGCTACGCTACTCTCAAGACTCACCTCTCGCGACTCGACCGAATCGGATTCTCAAGACCTGCCGGCTAGTCGGGGCGAACAACTCGGCCAAGCCTATCGGCCCAAGCTTCCGGATAGGCTCGATAGTACTCTGCAGCACTCGAGTTCCGTTTGAGTCGGTACATCGCCACTCTCGTTATCGAGGGAAGTCCTACAAGTAGGAGATAGAAGGGCCCGAGAAGACATGACTGCACGAAATGGCCCCACTCGTGATTATCGAGGCGCTCCTGCGCCCCCTCTGGTGCGTTCGTACCGGTGTAATCAACGTGAGCGACATAGCGCTCAAGGGCTCCCTGCCCGATGCGGCAAGAGAGAGCGTTACGCTCCTTACCGGCTGCATCGCAGGCGCGATCCTCGAGGACGAGTTCGTAAGCTTGGCCGAGCGGGCCGGCTTTGCCCCGGTCACAATCGAGAAACGCACCCCCTACGCAAAGCTCGAGCACCTCGCCGAGACGGCGGCCAAGGCAGGCCTCACGCAGGCGGATGCCGAGGCGGTCGCGAACGCCGCCGTGTCGGTGATTCTGCGAGCGGAGAAGCCGCAATACGCTCCTTGATCGAGCATTCCCAGGGAGTCGCGGAAGGGTGTGGGTGTTCCCCCTACTCTTCCGGGAAGATCACGCGAAGGACATTGTCGATCTTGCGTAGCCCATCTTCGGCGCTCTTTTGGACGCTCGCCGGCAGGGCATTGCCGCCTGAGAGCTTGTGGAGCTCGTCTACGACGCCCTTGACCTCATCGATGGCTCCCTGGACGTGAAGATCGTTGTTCATGGCGTGCTCGAAGAGCGGGACGATCTCGGCGGCCGCCTGCTCCATGCGCGGGGAGCTCGGGGCAGGGTCGCCGCTTCGAGAGAGAAGCGCATCGACATGCTCCTGCAGTTCGGTGATCTGGCTGCAGCGGGCTTCGATGATTTCGTCGGTTACGTTTAGCTTGTCGCGGTAGTGGCCGTAGATGAGCAGGAAGCGGATGTGCTTGCCGTCGCAGCCACGCTTCTTGAGATCCGTCGGGTAGATTACGTTACCCTTGCTCTTGCTCATCTTCTCGCCGTTGACAATGAGGTGTTCGCCGTGTAGCCAGTAGCGGCAGAACTCGACGCCCCCGGCGGTCTCCATGACGGCGCGGTTGTAGTCGTGGTGACGCCAGAGGTTGTCGATGCCGCCGCAGTGGATGTCGAGCTCGAAGCCGAGGGTTTGCTTGATCATTGCCGGGTCCTGGACGTTCCACGAGGGGCGGCCCTTGCCGATCTTGGTGTCCCAGTAGATAAGCCTGTCGGCCTCGGCGCCGTGCCAGAGGATAAAATCACCAAGGTTCCAGCGCTGGCCGTTGTAGGTGTCCTGGCTAAAGCGCACTTTTTTCTTGGGCCACCTGCTCATGTCGAGGCCGTAGACCTCGCCAAAGCCCTCGTAGGTCAGGGGGTCGAAGTAGACGTTGCCGTCGTGCCGGTAGGCGTGGCCCTTCTCGATTAACGTCTCGATGATCTCGACCGCTTCATCGACGCTCGTCGAGCTTCGCGGGATGTAGTCTGGGAGTTTGATGCCGAGGAGCTTTGATTCTTCGAAGAATCGTTCGACGACGGGGGTGGTTACCTGGATGACTTCTTTACCCTCTTCCTCCGCCGTCGAGATGGTCTTGTCCTCCACGTCGGTGAAGTTGATGGTGCGCCTGACGTCGTAGCCGAGGTACTCGAGGTAGCGCAGCAAAACGTCCTCGTAGAGAAAGGTTCGGTAGTTGCCGATGTGCGGCATTCGGTAGACGCTCGGGCCACAGGTGAAGATTCGCACCTCGCCTCGCTTGCGTGGACTAAAGAGTTCCATCCGATTCGTGAGTGTATTGCGAAGCACGAGACCGCGAAAATCGTCTGACTGCATTATGAACTCCAGGGTTGGTTTCTACAAACTTCTCACATTGGAAGGCCGCTGGCAAGCGAGCGCCGGCGTCCGGAGCGCCGGCTGCTGGCAAGAGAGCGGTGGCTCCCGTACAATGAGCCATGGCAAAACACCACGCCGATGCTGAGGATGCGCTCACGTATCACAGCACACCCCGTGCAGGCAAGATAGAAGTTGTTCCCACAAAGCCCCTATCGAGCCAGTACGACCTGTCACTCGCTTACTCGCCGGGGGTCGCGGCGCCCTGCCGCGCGATCGAGAAGAACCCCGATGATGCGTACAAGTACACAGCAAAAGGCAATCTGATCGGAGTGTTAACAAACGGCAGCGCGGTCCTTGGCCTCGGAAATATCGGCGCTCGCGCGAGTAAGCCGGTCATGGAGGGAAAGGGAGTCTTGTTCAAGCGCTTTGCCGGAATCGATGTGTTTGATCTGGAGATCGATGCTAACGAGCCGAATGCCTTTATCGAGACGGTCGAACGGCTGCAGCCGGGCTTTGGTGGCTTCAACCTCGAGGATATCAAGGCGCCGGAGTGCTTTACGATCGAGCAAGAGCTCAGAAAGCGCTGTGATATTCCGGTCATGCACGACGACCAGCACGGCACGGCGATTATCTCGGGTGCCGCGCTCTTGAACGCGGCGGAGCTTACCAAGCGCGAGCTGGCCGAGATGAGGGTGGTGATGCTCGGCGGAGGGGCCGCCGGTGTGGCGACCGCTCGCTTCTACGTCAAACTCGGCGTCCGCCGCGAGGCCATTACCGTGGTAGACATCGAGGGCGTTGTACGAACCGGAGAGCGCGACCCATCAAACCCCATTACTGAGTTCGCAACCAATGAGCCGTACCGCACCTTTGACG
>JBMCTC010000211.1:0-5798 GCA_048624115.1 Spirochaetota bacterium | reverse complement strand
CCCCCGCGGCGCCGGCCCCCGCGGATCGGGTCTCCGCGGTTCTTCGCTCTTCGGCCTTGGTGGCACCATACACGTCGCTTCGGCCGGCAACGACATCACTCACCATGCGCGAAATATCGTCATGTAGCGGTCTTCTCGGTCGAACTGAGATATGCTCAGAATCGAAGCGATAGATCACCTTTCGCGTCAAGCCCGAAAAACGTGGACTACAATCATTGCGGGATGATACGTGGAACATCGATACTCTCCAGTGGCTCGGTTTCTTCTCTCGTGCGAGCCGGAACCAAATAGCACCCCCTTACAGACAACCGTCGCGATTGTAGCAACCTATACGGTTTTTGCACTCGCGAGCATTGCCATACCCCTCAACGTAATGGAAGACCTCCGAACGGGGTACTCCTCGCATATCACGGTGCAAATAGCGTTTCTCGTTCTCGTTTCAGCGTCGGTCGTGAGCTTTTGGGTTGCACGACGGCTGCGGCTCAGTCGGGTTTTGATTGGGCTCGCAGTTTCTGTGCTTGCGGGGCACATTGTCGGAACCGGCGGCGGTGTCCGCGGGCTCGGGCTACTCTACGTCGTGGCCGGCTACTCAATGCTGTACTACGTGGTGGGGTTCGCCTTTGCCGTCGCACTGCCGGCGTTCGTGTTCTTCGGGACGCTTATTCGGTCTTCGTTTGGAGATTTCGGACCAAACTCGTACTTCAACGACCCGGTCTACCTCAGACTCTACTTATTGCTGTTAGGTGTCATTGGCGTACTCTCAATCGTAATGGTGATCTTCCAACGCCGAATGATTGCTCAGCTCGCCAAGGGAGCCTATGTCGATGAGATGACGGGGCTCTCCAATCGAACGAGATTCGAAGAACAACTACACCAAATCGTGACCGGCGAGCGGCGCTACGCCGCCGAGTTCGGGGTAATCGCCATTAAAATCCACAAGTTTGCTCGGATTAACAGCTACTTTGGACCCGGTCGATCCGACCTCGTTATCCAGAGCATTGCCGCGCGAATCAAGGAAGCCGCCGGCGAGCGAGCAATCGTCGGCAGATACACCGGCACGCTGTTTATGGTACTCAGCGAGGCCCACAGCTTCGAGGAGCTCGAGTCCCTCGCGGGTGAGCTGCAAGATGCCGTGAAGCGGAGACACAGCGTCGAGGATGCAACAGCGACGGTTGAGGCGGCTCTTGCCGTCACTCGCTTTCCTGAAGATGGCGAGCGATCCGATCGATTGATCACCAATCTTCTCACGACTGTCGCCCGGAGATCCGATCGAGGAGGTGGTGTTTCGTTCTTCAACGAGGCGAGCTTTCGCGCGGAAAACCAGAATTACTCGCTTCGCCAGCAACTAACTGGTGCAATTGAGCGGGACGAGCTTTCGCTGGTTTACCACCCGATCGTCGACCTTGAGAGTGGGGATGCATTGGGCGCGGAAGTGCTCTTGCGGTGGCATAATCAGCGCTTTGGGTTCGTGAGTCCCGGCCAGTTTATTCCACTTGCCGAGGAGATGGGGCTCACGAGAGAGATCACCCCTTGGGTGATGAAGACTGCGGCCCGAGAGCTCGCTCGACTCGATAGCTACGAGCATGGACCAACGCTGCGCCACAGCATCAACCTCAGCCCCCTCGACCTCACAGAGCCGTCGTTCATCAACCAAGTTGATCGATGGATCGCCGCGGAGCACGTCACTGCGAGTCGGTTCGAGTTCGAAATCACCGAAGGCATTGTGGTCGATCAGAATCCACGGGTGAAAGAGACGCTGGCAACCCTACGAGAACGCGGATTCACCGTCGCAATGGACGATTTCGGTACCGGCTACTCCAATCTCATCTACCTAAACGAGCTACACCTGAGTACCGTCAAGATCGACCAGAGCTTTGTCCGTCAGATTCAAACCGAAGAGCAAACATCACCGGTCATTGAGGCGATTATCTCAATGGCGCGATCGTTTGATCTCTCGGTCACGGCAGAGGGAGTCGAGACGCCGGAACAGGTCGAGTACCTCATACGGTGCGGTTGCAGAATCGCACAGGGCTACCTGTTCGCGAAACCGCTCTCGATCGCCCAGTACGCCGAGTGGCTCGCCGCCCGCTTGGCCGCACCTGTTTCCCAATTTCCAGCAATCTGATACGCTCTGCGCAATGATTCAGACCTACGACCGAACCGGCACCCGTGCCGCAGACATTACAACGGACGCGCTTGTGGTCATTACGGCAAGCGTTGCAATAGCACTTCTTGCGCAGTTGAGTGTTCCACTCTGGCCCGTTCCGATCACCGGCCAGACGCTTGGAGTCATGGCGATAGCGTTCCTACTCGGACAGAAACGAGGAGTAGTTGCAGTAGCACTCTACCTGACATACGGCGCCCTCGGACTGCCGGTGTTCGCGAATGGTAGTGCAGGTGCAGGCATCTTTCTCGGCCCGACAGGGGGCTACCTCATTGGCTTCTTGCTCGCGGCAGTGATTGTGGGCTCGGTAGCCGATTGGCAGACCAAGCGGAACGATCGCCCCGACACCCGCGGTTCCGAGTGGATCGCCATTCTTGCACTGGCAGCCGCGTTCTTTGTCGGGACGCTTGTAATCTACGCCACGGGTGTGGCTCACCTCGCGGGTTTCGTCGGCTGGGACGATGCAGTGCGGGTTGGTGTCGCGCCGTTTCTCGTGGGCGACGCTTTGAAGCTCGCTATTCTGGTCACCGCTGCAGCGGCAGTGCCCCGGAGAGATTCAACGGAATCGTCGTAGGCCCGAGCAGAGGCAACTCCGGTGCGACCGCAATTGCGCCGTCAAACTCGTATCGAATCTCGTCGTCGCCCAACAGGACGTCACGAACGGCTCGTCCGAGCGCAGAGAAACTAAGCGAGAACGCGAGGTTGAACTCTTCCGTACCACGGGGCGTGAGGGTTCGACCTCGGTCTACCTCACCAGCAACCCACACCTGATCCTGTACCGTGAGCTGGTAATCGAGGGCCGAGAGATCAAACGCAAATCCGTTTGGGTTGTCTACCTGCACGCCCAAAACAAGCTCGGCACCTGTGAGTCCGATGCTCTCGAGCGCGAGAGACGTAACGGCAACGCGGGGGAGTCGCACGACGGGAAGCAAACCGTCGCGTTCGACCGGAAGCGTAACCGTTCCGAGCACCGGCAGCTCAAAACTCAGATCGATCGAGACCGCATATGCAAGCTCGTCCTGTTGCCGCGATGCCTGCACAACGCGGCGGATCTCCTCATAGCTGAGGACAACCGGGAGTGTCACGTTGCTTGACGCTTGCGCGGCAATCGAGAGTCCTGTGTCCTCGCGACCCGAGACTAGGCGATTTCCTTCGACCAAAACATCATACGAAAAGCTGCTCAGCGAGACTCCGATAGCATTGGGATTGTCGATTGCAATGTCGGCCGTGAGCTCCACGTCTGAAAACGAGAGCGCGGTGATCCGAAGGCTCTCTACCCGCGCACTCGGTTCCCGGACATCAAGCACGGTTCGTAACGTCTCGCACGAAAAAAGAGACAGGAGAAACCCCACGAGCAGTACGCATTGGGCAAGAGTACGCAATCTGAAGCCGGGTCGCGCCGTCGGTTTGTCAGGTGTCATTGTTCCTCTCGTACGATTTGATCAGGGCCAAGAGAGCTTCCTCATCGATAGGCTTTGTCAGTGCGTCGTTCATTCCGGCCGAGCGAAAACTCTCGAGATCCTTGGCAGAGGAGTGTGCGCTGAGCGCGATTATGGGAATCGTAGACGCCGACGCGAACTCACCGTCGAGCCTGATGCACTCTGCGGCTTCGAGCCCCGAAAGCCGGGGCATCTGCACGTCCATGAGAACGAGGTCAAACTGCCGCTCGCGCAACTGAGCAAGCACTTCTTCCCCGTCGTTCGCGAGGGTCACCTCGTGCCCCGCCCCCTGCAAGAGGTGCAGCATGTAAAGCTGGTTGATGCGTTCGTCCTCTGCCAGAAGCACTCGCACTCCAACAGACTACACCATGTGTGCCTTACTGAGAATAGTTTGAAATCGCATTGCGTAAACCAACCGTCCGGCGCTCGAGTTCTGCCAGGTTATGCGGAAAAACTGAGGCCAAAAGCTCATGCTGTACGCGCGTCACGGGGTCCAGCTTACGCCGCTGTCGCGTAAGTCCGGAAACTCCCAGCCTGTCGCGCAGCTCGGGCAGCAGATATCGTCGCAAATCGTCAATGAAGCGGAACAGCGCCTCAACACAGGCAACAACGCCCGGCATATCAGAAGGATAGATTGACGTTATGGCCAGCGTGTTGCGGACGTGGCGGTAGGCGACCCGATCAATGGGGAGATCATCGAGCTGCATCGTGAGCCAGCCCCGGTCAAAGTGCTCGGTGAAGAAGGACTGGAGCGAGGCGAGATGATCGGCGATTGCCTCACGGTTGATGGGTCCGCCACGGGTTGTTCGGCCTTGCAGTGCAACGGTGTTCGTCATTACTACCTATGTCGGCCGATGCTGGTCTTCAGTTGATCGGTTGGTGGCCCATTTTCGGGGTGCCGTTCGAGCACAAAGATCAGGGCGGCAGCGGCGAAGACGCGGAACCGCTCCAGCGTCCCGCTACGGCGGGAACGAAGCGCATCCACGAAGTACGGGGCAACGTCTACGCCATCGATCTCGTATAGAATCTCCGCAAAGGCGGCAGCGGCACGCCCGGCGAATGCCCCTGGCTGCGCGTCGAGAACTGCAACCGCACTTTGAACGAGGCTCCAGGTTGCCTCACTCTGCGACGATGGGGATTTTGCTGTTCCACCCCTTCGGCGATTTGCAAGCTCATGCAGCAACAGATACGCCTGCTTCGGATCTTCGAGGAAATCGACGTAAAGCGGATAGAAGAACGCAAACATGCCAATGAGATTGGCGGCACTGAGAATGAGTTCATCTCTGACAACTGTCTCAACGCGCCGTTCGAGCTTCGCAAAAATGAGCGGGAGCGACCGAGGATTGCCGAAGAGTTCGAGCGCCTTGACCGCATAGATCGTGATCCGAGGATTAGGACTGCGGTCGAGAATGAGCTCGATACGCCTGAGGCTTTCAGTGTCCCCGAGCCGCGCGAGCGCGACCATCGCCTTTGCCAGTGTCATGTAGTCTGTTGAATCGAGCGCTTCCCGGAGCGGCTCGATCGCACGTTTCACGCCGGCGGTTCCGAGAATCTCGGCGGCAAGGTGGGCCGTCGTAAAGCGGTGGTTTCGAAGCTCGGCTATGAGCAAATCCTCTGCCTGTAGTGTTAGCGGCGTGTTTCTGAGCGAAGAGATCGCCTCCATTCGGACAAAGAGACTCGGCGACGCTACTCGCTCAGATAGCTCTCCGACGGGGAGACGCGAAGTGCTGTCGCGAAGCGCGCTCACCGCCTGCTGTTCCTCGTCGGCAGTTTTCGAGCGCTTGAGACGGTTGAGGAGCCGAATCGCACGTATGTCGCGTGGCGAGAAGAGCATGCCAATCGCACTGGGAATCGGATAGGCGCCACGGTCGGGTAGCCGAGCGATCACAAACAGCGCCATCGCGACAATAAGCCCAGCTACGGCGAAGTAGAAGGTAAAGGGCGTGGACGCAGTGCCAGGGAACACGGACTCAAGTCCGCCGAGCAAGACCCCTCCAAGAAAGCTCCCAAGCGAGCCGGCGATTCCGGTCCCGAGCCCGAAGACAATACCGAGGTCGAGTCGATCCTCGGGCGGCACGACAGTAAAGAAATAGTTGTCTGCAGCGTTCATGCTTCCGGTGTGGCCCATGACAAAAAAGAAGTAGGCAAGCGCCGGAAACAGTCCGACCCAAAACCCGCTCAGTGTCGGCGCAATT
>JBMCTC010000210.1:0-5799 GCA_048624115.1 Spirochaetota bacterium | reverse complement strand
TCAGTGGCTTCGAGAAGAGCTCTTTGTAGCGTGCGTCGTGTCCGTTTGGCAAAGTCAGTACCTCTACCATTGATTACGCGCGTTTTCTCGATTCTGCTTGACGAGCGGAGAGAGTTTTTTGTGTTTCGAAAGCGACTACCACACAACAGGGCTGTTCCACGAGGGGTTGGCGGAAGACCGCGAGCGGCGGGCCGGCGATCGGGAGTGAGCCGGGAGAGCCCGCCGCGGTGGTGGCGGGCCTGTGGCCCGGCACCGCGCGGGCTTCCGCCAAGGGGAGCTGTGGCGGTGGCCGTCGCGTGGGCGGGTCTGCATGGGGGAGGGTTGGGGGCGCTCCCCTTCCTTGCCCTAGATCGATGGCATGACGTTGCCGCCGCAGACGGGAAGATAGACTCCGGTGATGAAGCTTGCGAGGTCTGAGGCCAGGAAGGCGACGGCGTTTGCGATTTCCTGGTCGGATCCGCGGCGTCGGAGGGGGACGCCGGCCTCGTACTCGGGTTGTGATTCTTGGCCGCTCTCGCGGTACTTTTCGCTAACGGTCCAGCCCGGGGCAACTTGATTGACCGTGATGCCGTGGCCTCCGATGTCCTTTGCGAGGGATCGCAGGAATCCGTCCATGCCGCGCTTCCCGGAGACGTAGGCGCTCTGGGAGGGTTCATACTGCATCGAGCATTCGGTGTTCATTGCGATGATTCGTCCGCCGCCCTTCCGTTTCATTCCCGGCACGAAGGCACGCGCCATGAGTACGTTTTGCAGAACGCAGCTTCGAAACTGGCTCTCGAAGTCTGAGAGTGGTTGGTCGAGGGGGTGGTCTTCCCACTCGTACTGAATGACCGCGTTGTTGACGATAATGCGGGCGTCGCCGAGTTGAGTGCTCACCGCGTCGCGCATCGCGTTGACGCTCTGCTCGTCGGTGATGTCGGCCTGGACGATCATCGCCGTGCCGCCGGAGTTTTCGATTTCGGCTTGTACGGCGAGCGCCTTCTCTTTTGAGCTGTTGTAGTGAACTGCGACGCGGGCACCCGCGGCGGCAAGCGTCCGCGCGATTACGCGGCCGAGCTCGCCTGAGGCGCCGGTGACTACCGCGACTCGTCCTGATAGATCAATTGCAATCATGCGGGCTCCTTTTTCGTTAGGGGTTCCAGACCGAGTTGCCGCCGTCGACCCGAAGCGTGATACCGTTTACGTAAGAGGCTTGCTCGGAGGCGAGGAAGACGCAGGCGTTGCCGATATCCTCGGGCTGACCGAGTCTCGCGAGCGGTATGACCTTTGGAATGCGCGCCTGTCCCTCCGGTGTTCCCCAGCCGTGCTCGGTGAGCGGCGTGCGCACGTGGCCCGGCGCAACGGCGTTGCAGCGAATCCCGTGCGGGCCGAGCGCCGTAGCGAACCCGGCCATCATCATCCGAAGGCCGCTCTTCGTAGCGGCATAATCAACCTGCACCGGATTGGTCATCGTGTCTGCCAACGATGTGATGTAGATGATTGCGCCCTGCCGCTCGTTGTTCATTAAGCGCTTCGCGAACTTTTGGGTAAAGCGAAAGGGCGCCGTGAGGTTTACGGCAATGCTTCGCTGCCACGTGGCGAGGTCCATTTCCATCGCGTGGACAAATGGACAGATGCCGGCGTTGTTCACGAGCACATCCGCCGTGCCGAGTTTGGCCTCTACACCGTCGAGCAGTCGCTCGATCGAGTCGTCGTCGGTAACGTCGCACTCGAGCGCCAGGTGCTGCGCCGAAGAAACCTCTGCAAGGCGCTGCTTTGCCTGCTCGGCTCGCTCCTGATTGATGTCTGCGATTACCACCGTCGCGCCCGCCTTAGCAAACGCGGTGCAGATGCCGTACCCGATTCCTTGGGCGCCGCCGGTTACGATTACTGTTTGATTCATGAGCCCACTCTATTCGCGTACGGATCCTCGCACAAGCCCTTGGGCGTTTGTTTCGGTGCGACAATGGCGACACTGCGGTCAAAGAGGCATAACGAGAATGATAAGCATCATGCGGTGCTGCACGAGGGGATGGCGGAAGACCGCGAGCGGCGGGCCGGCGATCGGGAGTGAGCCGGGAGAGCCCGCCGCGGTGGTGACGGGCCCGTGGCCCGGCACCACGCGGGCTGCAGCCAAGGGGAGCTGGGGCGGTGGCCGTCGCGTGGGCGGGTCGGAATTGCGCGAGGGTGCGAGTCGCTCCCCTTACTCTACTCTCTGTAGACAGCGCGCGCCTCTGTTCGCATACTACGAGGCCGTAGACGGAGGATAGATGAGCCAGTCAAAGCGAGAGAACATAATCGTGATCGTGTCGGATCAGTTGCGGATTCATGCGCTCGATGATCGGGAGATTCGGACACCGCACATTGATCGGCTGCGGGGGGAGTCTTTTGAGTTTCACACGGCGGTCTCGAACTGTCCGATTTGTATGCCGGCGCGATCGGCGCTTCTGTCGGGGCAGTACACGAGACGATGCACGGGGAACCTGAACAATCACCACAAGTTCGACAGGGAGGGGCAGTGGTACTTTCCCGATCCGCCGGAACGGAGGCGGACGCAGTTACTCGACAAGACGCTGCCCGAATATCTGTCGGAGGCCGGGTACTACAACAAGCTTATCGGGAAGTGGCACATCCATCCCGAACCACGGCTGCTCGGATTCGACTCGTGGTGCTACCCGCTCGCCTATCACCGCTACTATCAACAGGGCTACTTCGAGGACGACACCGCGTACATCGCCGACGAGTTTGCGCCGGAGCTCGAGGCGAGGAAGATGCGGGAGTTTATCTCCGGCTACGAGGATGAGCGGCCCTTCTTTCTCTACTACAATCTCTCGTTTCCCCACATGCCGCTTGGTAATCTGCCGGAACCGCATCGCAGCATGTACGACCCTGCGAAGCTCACGCTTCGAGAGAATGTGCGTAGTGATGATCCCGAGCAGCTTGCACACTGGATCGAGGCGTACCTCTCCTACTACTTTCGCGATCAGCACGTGCCGATTCCCGATGAGGTTCGCCGGGAGTACTCGTCTCTAGAGGGCATTACCGCGCTCTACAACGGCGCGGTCACGTTGGTCGACGACATGATTGGCGAACTGGTTGCCGAGCTCAAAAAGGCGGGTCTCTACGATTCGACCACCATTGTGTTTACCGCCGACCACGGGGACATGCTCGGGTCCCATGCGCACTACAACAAGTCGCAGCTCTACGAGGAGGCGATTCGCGTGCCGCTGATCGTTCGCTCGCCGCGCGTCGATCCCGGGCGCACGGACGCGCAGATCGCGCAGCTCATTGACGTGACGCCTACGCTTCTCGATTATCTCGGCATTGCCGCAGAGACGTCAGTTGACGGTCAGTCGCTTCTCCCGGTCCTTACCCGAGAGCGCGCAACGCTTCCCACGAACCACGCTTTTGTGGAGTGCACGTCGAACAAGATCGGGGTTCGCACGCCTGAGTATCTGTACGGCATGAAGATCGATCCGGCAGACCACTCGATTACCGATCGCGAGCTCGAGTTCTTCTCGCTCGAGGAGGATCCGCTCGAGCTGCGCAACCTTGCCGGAGAGGTTCCCGCGGAGTTGCTACCGGTCGCGACGGAGCTGCGATCACGCCTCGAGAGCTGGCACAACGAGACGCCGTGGCTTCCCAATGAGTCGGGGACGGGGTGGCAGGGGTAGTAGGGGAACTCCCAGGCGGGGGCCGCCCTCTTCGCTGGTTTATATCTCCATTATGTTCATTATATACCGTGTTCGAGCACGGTCGTGTGATCTGAGGCGATAGACGAGCAATTTTCTCACTCAATTGTCAAAAATTGAACTCTTCCTTCGAGCGAAATATGCCACGTAGGATGGATCTACTTCACAAGGAGGAGTTCACGTGGCAATTGGCAAAGCCAAGTCGCAGTTCGTCACGGTCGGCAACGATCGGATCGATCTGAACGCTATGATCCGCCGTCAGAAGAAAAATCAGATCAGGGAGAACTGGGAGCTCTATCTCTTGGTTGCGGTTCCCGTTATCTGGCTTCTGATCTTTATGTATTGGCCGATGTACGGGAACATCATCGCGTTCAAGCGGTTCGTCCCCGCTCTGGGAATCTGGGGTAGCGAGTGGATCGGGTTCGCAAACTTCGAGCGCTTCTTTAATTCTTTCCGCTTCGGCCAGATCCTCTGGAACACCATAGCGCTGAGTCTCTATCAGCTTGCCTTCCAGTTTCCTATTCCCATCGTTCTGGCCATTCTCATTCATTACTGCCCCTTGCCACGGTACAAACGAACGGTCCAGCTCATATCCTACGCTCCACACTTCATTTCCGTAGTTGTTATCACCGGAATCATTTTCAAGCTTCTCGCTCCCGGCATCGGTATTGTACCGGTCATGCTGGAGGCTCTCGGGATTTCCGCCCCGAACTTCCTGGGTAGCACCGCGTGGTTTCGCGACGTCTTTGTCTGGTCGGAGGTCTGGCAGCGAATGGGATGGGGGAGCATCATTTATCTGGCGGCCCTCTCTGCGATAGACCCTGAACTGTACGAGGCGGCGCGGGTGGACGGAGCCAGTATCTGGCAGCGGATCCGGCACATCGATCTGCCTGGGATCGCTCCGACCATCATTATCCTGTTGATTCTTCAGGCCGGTCAGATTCTCAACGTGGGATTCGAAAAGGTCCTGCTCCTGCAGAACAACCTCAATCTTGGGACGAGTGAGGTCATCCAGACATACGTGTACAAAATCGGGCTCGCCGGGCAGGTTCCGAATCCTTCATACGCTACTGCAATCGGGCTCTTTCAGAACGTGATGAGCTTTCTGTTGCTGATTATGGTGAATCGGCTTGCCAGAAAGGTAGGGGAGACAAGTCTATGGTAGATGTCAAGACATCCGGGACCAGTGCGGATCGGGCGTTCCGTATGAACACTCGCTCGCCCTTTTTGAGGAAGCTTCGGGACGAGCCGTTGTTCTACATAGTCAATCTTATCGTTCTCTCGATCGTGCTGATTCTGGTCTCCTATCCCATTATCTACATCATCAGTAGCTCGTTCAGTCATCCCGAAGCGGTCATTACCGCACAGGTTCGGTTCCTGCCGGTGCGGCCCTCGCTTCAAGGTTACCGCGCCATCTTCGGTTACGACATGGTGTGGACCGGCTACGCGAACAGCCTCTTCTACATGGTGGTGGGCACGATACTGAACGTAATGATCACGATGCTCGTAGCCTACCCCCTCTCCCGGAAGGACTTCGTGGGGCGCAACCTGATCATGTTCCTCTTTGCGTTCACCATGTTCTTCCGCGGTGGGCTCATTCCAACGTACATCCTTGTTCGTGGTCTGGGATTGCTCAACACGCGCGCGGTGATGATCCTGCCGAAACTCATCATAGTCTGGCACCTGATTATCGCGCGGACCTACCTCCAATCAAGCATTCCACAGCAGCTCTATGACGCGGCAAAGGTAGATGGGGCATCCAATACGCGAATGTTCTTCAACGTCGTCCTCCCGCTTTCAGGGCCGCTCGTTGCGGTCATCACGCTGTTCTACGCGGTCATGCATTGGAACTCTTTCTTTGACGCGCTCATCTACATTCGCGACGCTTCACTGAAACCGTTACAGCTCGTGCTGCGCGAGATTCTGGTGGCAAACTCCGCCGATCTCACCACGGTGGTTATGGAAAACATGACCGGTGATCAGCTACAGCGACTGACCGAGTATCAGTATCTCCAGGCACTCATCCACTATGCGCTGATCGTGGTGGCCATGGTGCCCATGCTGATCCTCTATCCCTTCGTACAGAAGTACTTCGTGCAGGGGGTCATGATCGGCGCTATCAAGGGTT
>JBMCTC010000209.1:0-5820 GCA_048624115.1 Spirochaetota bacterium | reverse complement strand
CGACGACAATTTGAAACCCTCTTCGAGTCCGCCCCGATTGGGTATTTCGTTCTGAACGAGGCCGGCGGCATCGTTGACGTCAACCAGTATGGCTCCAACCTGCTGCAATCCGACCGTCGATTCCTGCACCGAAAACCGCTGGTTGTCTACATTCCCAAAGAGCACCACGACCTCTTTTTCAAACACCTCAAACGTGTGTTCCACGAGAAGCGGCTCGAGAGTGTCGAGCTACAACTCGTCGACCGACGTGGCAGAAGGATTTGGGGCCGATTCGAGAGTCGCATCCAGGAAGTAGCCGACGGCGAGCCGCGCTGCTTCACGGCGGTAATCGATATCACCGACCGTAAGCGCGCCGAGGACGACCTGATCCTCGCACGCGAGGAAGCGATTCAGGCAAGCAAGGCAAAAGGTATGTTTCTCGCGAACATGAGTCACGAGATTCGAACCCCGATGAACGGGATTCAGGCGATGGTCGATCTCATGCTGGAAACGGAACTCAGCGAAGAACAGCGACAGTGGCTGCAGATCGTCCAGAACAGCACCGAATCACTAACGCAAATCATTAGCGATGTCCTCGACTTCTCGCGCATCGAGGCAAACAAGCTCAAGGTGGAGAAATCGCCATTCGACTTGAAAGCGATGCTCGAGTCAATCGAAATGCTCCACAAACCCCTTGCGCAGGAACGCGGCTTGGCGTTTGTGATTGAGCTCGACGAGACGGTGAACGGATGGTACCGCGGCGATCAGTATCGAATCCGACAAGTTCTCAACAACCTGCTCAGCAACGCAATCAAGTTCACCGAGCACGGGAAGATCACAGTCACGGTAAAGCGTGAGATCGTCTCGCCGCACATCCACGAGCTCACATTCGCGGTAATGGACAGTGGGATCGGCATCGCCGAGAGCATCAAAGACACCATCTTCGACAGCTTCCGACAGGGCGACGACAGCTACGCAAAGGCGTACCAGGGCACCGGGCTTGGGCTGTCTATCTCCAGGAGACTTGCAAAGCTCATGGGAGGGCAGCTCTACTTCACGAGCAAACCTTCCGCGGGCAGTACATTTTACTTCTCGATCCCGCTTCACCTCGAGGATGAAGCTCCGGAACCGGAAAAGACACCAGATGAAACCACCGCCCACACGGGTCGTAACGAAACGTCCGTGCTCGGCTCCTCTCCCAATCTCAAAGTTCTCGTCGCAGAGGACAATGCGATAAACATCATGGTCATGAAAACAATTCTCGAGCGCGAGGGCTACGATGTCGTCACTGCGAAGAATGGGCGAGAGGTGCTCGACACCCTTCACGAGACGTCGGTCGACGTTGTTCTGATGGACGTCTCGATGCCGGAGATCGACGGCGTCGAAGCGACAAAACGTATTCGTTCCGGGGAACTTGGCTCGAGCGCTGCAGGACTGCCCATTGTCGCGATTACCGCGCACAGTATGAAGGGCGACCGGGAAGGCTTTATCGCGGCGGGCATGGACGATTACCTGGCCAAACCGTTTGGGCGCCATCAGGTGCTCGACGTGATTGCGAGAGCGGTCGAGCAGAAGGAGGCCGGTGGTGGAAGAGCATAGCGGATTCTACGCAGTTGCCATCGGGGCATCGGCCGGCGGTCTCGAGGCAATTGAGAGCTTCTTCGACAATGCCCGTAGCTATAACAACCTCGCCTACATTGTCGTGCAGCATCTCTCACCGGACTACAAGAGCCTCATGGACGAGTTGCTTGCGAAGCATACCCGAATGCCGATCCACGTGGCAGAAGACGGGATGGTCGTAGAGGCAGGCAATGTCTACCTCATACCACGAAAGGCGAACATGACGATCTTCAACGGCCGGCTCTTCCTAACGGAGCAGCAGGTCGGACTCAATCTCCCGATCGACATCTTTATGAAGAGCCTGGCGGAGGACTTTGGCGAGCGTGCAGTTGCCGTTGTTTTGTCCGGCACCGGTTCCGACGGCACCCGAGGGGTTCGTCAGGTGAAGGAAGCGGGAGGCCTCGTCTTGGTTCAGGACGAGGAAAGCGCCAAGTTTGATGGGATGCCACGCAGTGCGATCGCGACCGGCATCGTCGACTTCGTGCTGCCACCCGGAAAGATGCCCCCGGAGATCGAGCGATTCGTCACGAGCTCGGTTGCCATGACTCGTTCGGACGGCGAGGTAACGATCGCCTCGAGCAGCACGATCGCTAGAATCCTGATGTTGATCAAGCGCCGAGCGGGCGTCGATCTCTCGTATTACAAAGAGAGCACGATAAACCGTCGCATCGAGCGCCGAATCGGCATTACCAAGGCCGATTCAGTAAACGACTATCTCGAAATGCTTCAGGACCATCCGGCCGAGATCACAACACTCTTCAAAGAGATCTTGATCGGTGTGACGAAGTTCTTCCGTGACCCTGAAGCCTTTGAAATTCTCGCGGCACGTGTGATTCCAGCAGTGATATCCGAGGCCTCACCTCGCGAACCCATTCGCATATGGGTCCCTGCCTGTTCCACCGGAGAGGAGGCGTATAGCATCGCGATCCTCATGACCGAGTACCTGGAAACGCACAACCTCGATCACACCTATCGTGTCTTCGCGACCGATATCGATAAAGACGCAATTCAGTTCGCATCTCAGGGCATGTATCCAGAGAGCATCGCCGCAGATGCGTCTCACGAACGTCTCAGTCGATACTTCGTCCGCCGCGGCGACAGTTACCAGATCGCACGAAAGATACGCGAGAACGTCATCTTTGCGTACCACAACGTGTTTCGGGATCCGCCCTTTCGGAGAATCGACCTGGTCAGTTGCCGAAATCTCTTGATTTACTTCCAGCCAACCCTCCAGCGAAAGGTGCTCACGAACTTCAGTTTTTCGCTCAAGGAGAAAGGCTTTTTGCTGCTCGGGTCGAGCGAGTCAATCGGCGACTTTGGTCGATTCTTTGACTCATTCGATATCAGGTGGAAGGTCTTCCGATCGACTGCAACCGGGCCAAAGCGCGATGCCGACTCCACGGACTCAGCAGGCCTGGCCGAGTTTCTCGATCGCGTGCGCTCGACCAGCTCCAACGACTACCAGACGCGGCCACAATCACTCGAGTCGGTTTATGAGCGCTTGGTCGAGCAGTTCCTCCCACCTACGATCATAATCTCCCCTGACCGGACGGTGGAGCACGTTTTCGGAGACGTCTCGAGATTCCTGCGCGTCCCGGCCGGCAAACTCGACATGAACCTGATGAAGATGGCTAAAGAGCCACTCAACGTCCCGCTCGGCGACGCACTCCGAGAGGCGGAGGACAAGCTACGGCCAGTGGTCTCGACCAATATCGGGTTTGAGGTCGAAGGAGCGAAGCAGGCACTCAACCTCGGGGTATACCCCTTGCCGGCGGCAAGCGGGGACTATCTCTATGCGGTCGTGTTCGGAGAACTCGCTTCGGATGGCTCCGACGGGGCGGAGATCCGGGCGTTTGATCCAGACGAGGCGGTAAAGCGTCGGATTCAATCGCTCGAAAATGAACTCCAGTACAACAAGGAGAGTCTCCAGGCTACAATCGAAGAACTCGAGACATCAAACGAGGAACTTCAAGCGACAAATGAAGAACTCCTCAGTTCGAACGAAGAATTGCAGAGTACCAACGAAGAGCTTCAGTCAGTCAACGAGGAGCTCATTAGCGTCAACGCCGAGTATCAAAAGAAGATCGAAGAGCTTTCTCAGCTCAACGATGACATCGACAACCTGCTCGCGTCCATCGACATCGGAACCGTCTTTCTCGATCGGGACCTCGCAATCAGAAAGTATACGCCTGCGGCTACGGATCAGATACGGGTGATCAAAACGGATATCGGGCGTCCGTTCGCGGATCTCTCCCACAATCTCGAGTACGAAGGACTCGAGGAGGATGTTCAGCACGTCGTGCGAACGGGCGAGTCTATCGAGCGTGAGACTAGAAGCACCGACGGCCGATGGTACATCGTCCGCATGCTTCCGTACGATCGCAGCGGCAACGAAGCGTCGGGAGTCGTCATAACCTTGATCGACATCACGCGACGTAGAATAGCGGAACTCGCTCTAGAACGGCAGGCCGAACTCCAGAACCAAATCCTCGATTCCACTCCAGCAGCTATTGTAAAAGTCGATCGCCGCGGCAAGATCTCGTTTGCGAACGAACGCGCCGAGAAGCTGCTCGGCCTCACCCGGTCCGAACTCGGGCACCTGACCTACGACGCACCCGAGTTCAAGATTACCGATTCCAAGGGCAACGAGCTCAAGAGCGAAGAGTTGCCATTTGCCATCATTGTGGAAACTGGGAAACCCCTGCTCGGGTACCGACATTTCATTGTGAGAAACGGCGGCAATCGGGTCGAACTGGAGATCAATGGGAGTCCAGTGCTCGACGACGAGGGGGATGTAAATGGCGCCGTCTTTAGTATAATCGAGGCATGAGTGATCCAGAGAGCCGCAAACCGCTGGCCCTCATTGTTGAAGACAATCAGGTCAATCGGATGGTGGCTACCCAAATGCTGCGTCGCGGTGGAATCGACGCCATCGAAGCAAATGGTGCGGCCGAGGCAATAGTGACGTTGCAGGCGAAAGAGGTGGATGTCATCCTCATGGATGTACAAATGCCGGGTATGGACGGCCTCGAAGCGGCCCGCGAGATTCGTCGTGGGAGAGCCGGGGCCGCGGCCCAAGAGACGCCAATCATCGCCATGACAGCGTACGCGTCAAAAGAAGATGAATCGGCCTGCTACGACGCAGGCATGAACGCGTATCTCTCGAAACCGCTCAACATGCAGGCGTTTATCGAAACCGTCCAACGGACGATCCAGGAAACTGCCCAGTAACTCTCCGTCACCGAATCCAGAGTTGCGCTCGCACGCGGGCAATCTTTTCGAGCGCAGTTGCATAACTATCCATAGCGGTGTAGGTGAAGATACTCTCCTCTTCAAGCGATCCTGAGTCGGACTCAAACACGCAAATCGGGTTTTCCACAAGGCTCATGAGCGCTGAAGGGTCGTAGCCCTTCGCGTGGGCGTAGGCAGCAAAGGAGAGCCGTTCCACGCCGATCGGTGATCCATCGGGTTCACAAAGATAGTCAACCGCGTCGAGAATTTGGTCGAATGGTCCCCGGGAGTAGTGAAAGACTCGACTCGTGGGAAGACGCGCCGGCAGAAGGCCCTTCTGAACAAGTACCTCCCGCATCTCTGCAACCAAATCTTCGAAGTAGCCGTAATCGACCTCGCAACGAAACATCATTACTGCGATATCCGTGTTGCGGGTATTCTTGTGCAAGAGTGCCGGAATATCGTAGTTCACGACGTACACCCCGTCGATGCACTTGATGATCTGGCCATCGACACGCAAGACATCCGAAGCGGGCACCCAGCGTGAGAAGAGCTCGTCGGGGGAAACGTCGAACTGGGTGAGCGCCTGAAAGCTGCCGATGATCTCCGCCCGATCATATGGCACGCCGTAGTGCGACTCAAACTCGGCCTTCATCTTTTCGGTGAACGCCCGCTTTCCGTGCACGGCAAAGTAGAACTTGTGTGAGTAGTGGCGCTCCACGATATGGTGGTCGAGAATGTACGCGCCGGGAAAATTGGCCATATAGACCAGACGTATCCCGCGACGATACTGGGAGCAGCTCTGCACGACCTTGAGCAGCGCGCTCTCAACGAGCACTCCGTTGGTCTCGGGTCGCAGATAGACGAAGATGTCCTGCACCGATCCGTCACCCCGGGGACCGGGGTAGGGAACGAGTACCTGTGGCAACACCGCCGCATGATCGCTCACTCGACAAGTGTCCCCTGAATCGCTGTGTTACGGTAGTCGGA
>JBMCTC010000208.1:0-5874 GCA_048624115.1 Spirochaetota bacterium | reverse complement strand
TCCGGAGCATAGCGCTTCCAGGACGTGGGGACCCGAGCGGGTCGGCCATGAGTGGACGATAAGATACGTTTGGCCGCGTTATGGGCACCGATGATGTTTGGCGCCGTCGGGCCGAGTTCCTGCTCCGCGAGAATCCCGGTCAAAAAGAGCTGCGGTGCCCACTCGAGGGTCTCCGCCGGTATTGGGCGACCTGCAGAGTCTCTGCGCAGACCCACGGGCGCCTCTGCCCCTGGGGAGTCTCGGACTGCTGCATCCCAAACCGTTGCATTTCGTTCAACCTCTCGCAGCAGATGCGCCCCCGGTGTCACCGTTCGGAACCCGGTTGCGAGGACGCACGCGTCACTCTCATAGTGCGAGACTCTACCGATTAACGTCGAGAGGCCTCGTTCGCCGGCGCGTACGGCTGTGACTTCGTCATAGACGAGTCTGATCGATCCTCGTTTGACCGCCGCCTCGAGCTCTCGCATAAGATCCGGAGGGATCGATCCGGGATTTCGTACGCGGCGAATGACGCTTCTGCGCTCTTCCGGATCGTCGATGCTCAAGTAGCGCTCGTAGCACTTCGGACCGATGTAGCACGGATCAGAGTCAAACTGCTCTTCGCGCAGGGGCGCTCGGGCGATGAGCGTGACGGCCGTGTTGGCGGCGGACAACGAGAGTGCCAGATGCGCGGCGCTTACACCGCCGCCAATCACAACGGGATTCTTCTTTTCCGCGACGAGCTTCCGAGAGAAACTCCGGTCAAACACGTGATAGATCGGGAGGGAACTACTCGAGTCACGCGCCCAGGAGGGAACGCGCAGTGAGGAGTTCGCCGTGCCACGCCCGAGTGCCAGCACAACATTTCGTGCCTGAAGGCTATCGTTGGCGGAAGTCTTTGCGACCCAGCTATGGGTGCCCGGCTCGAGCCCAACGATCGCGTCTTGCTGGTATCGCGATGCTATGCCGCTCGCCTCGAGCGCGGCTTTCGTATGTGCGTAAAAGAGCTCGACTGAGGGCCGTGCGTACGGGGCAATCGTGTGATCTGCACGATCGAATTCATGTGAGTCGGCCCATCGAAGCATCGCCGTAAAGTCCGGGAGCACACCGTGAGCGGCAGGTGACCTCAAGAAGCGCATTCCACACTGAGCCACGCGCCGGTTCCACGCCTCGAGCGGACGCGGCTCCGGATCAACGATAAGGAGCTTCTCTATCCGTGCGTTGCCAACCGCGACGAGCGCGCTTGCCACGACGGTCCCGTGAACCCCACCTCCCACTATGAGCCAATCAAGCACAAATCACAAGCTAATCGTCGAGAGGCCGGAAGAGAAGCATTGCCTTCGGCAATGGGAACGCAGTATTACTGTCTCATGGATGCTGATGTTGTTGTTGTAGGAAGTGGACACAATGGATTGACCGCAGCCGCGTACCTGGCAAAGTGGGGGTACAGGGTACTGGTTCTTGAACGAAGATCTACAATCGGTGGTGCGGTCTGCACCGAGGACATGTTCGGCGGATTCAAGATGGATGTCGGCGGTTCTGCCCACTTCATGATCCATCACACACCAATCGTATCCGATCTCGACCTCGGGTCGTACGGCCTCGAGTACATCCCTCTCGATCCGTTTATGACAGCTCCATTTGACGATGGGAGCTCGCTGAGTTTCTACCAAGACCTCGACAAGACCTGCGAAAGCATCGCCGCCGTAAACCAACATGACGCCGATGCGTATCGAGCCTTTATCAAACGATGGCAACCTCTCAACGAAGCCATTTTCGAGGTCTTTCTCAAGCCTCCAACGATACGGAACTTCGGTTCAACGGTGCTGCTGCGAAAGTTCAGCCCGACGAAGGCCGAGCGCAACGACCTGCTTCGAAAGCTCTTTCAGAGTTACGGTAGGCTCATCAACGACACGTTCGAGGACGATCGCGTCCGGGCAGCGTTGGCCTGGTGGGGCGCTCAGAGCGGTCCCCCGCCGATCGACGCGGTAAGCGCCGAGTTCATCGGCTGGCACTCGGTAATCCACAAAAAAGGCCCTGCGCGTCCGAGAGGCGGCTCGGGCATGCTGACACAGGCACTGGCCGCGTACATACGGGATCACGGTGGCGAGGTCCTTCCAGACAACGAGGTTTCTGAGATCCTGGTAGAGAACGGACGCGCAAGCGGTGTCCGCACAAAGAACGGAACCACGGTTACCGCGAAACGAGTAATCTCGAATGCTCACGTCTGGGTTACGTTTCTCCAGTTGCTCAAGCAGTGGATTCCTGGTGATCTGCGTTCGCGAGTCGAAGGCATCCATGTCGGAAATGGATTTGGCATGGTCGTGAGGGCCGCCATGGAAGATCTGCCCAAGTATCAGCTCACCAATGTCTCGAGTGACGAGGTTGTCCGTGGGTTGCAACTGCTCTGTCCCTCCACGCAGTATCTGCACGACGCGTATGCGGACTATCTGCGAGGCGAGCCGTCGCGCGATCCGGCGGTTGTTGCGATGACATTCAGCGCGATCGATCCGACCATTGCGCCTGAAGGGAAGCACTCGCTCTTTCTGTGGGGCCAGTGGTATCCGTACAATCTGCGAAAAGGGCTCTCGTGGGACGAGATCACGCAACGTGAGGCCGACAAGCTGTTCAAGGTAATTGATCGCTTTGCTCCCGGTACGCATGAGAAATTGATTGACATGTACATTCAGACGCCTCCGGTTATCAGTGAGAAACACAACATGCCCAATGCGAATGTCATGCACGTAGAGATGCTCATTGACCAGATGTTTATGTTCCGGCCAATTCCGGAGCTCTCTCAGTACGAGACTCCTCTTAAAGGTTTGTTTATGGCAAACGCCGGGATGCATCCTGGTGGAGGAATTTTCGGGGCGCCGGGATACAACTGCGCCCACATGGTCAAAAAGAGTCTGCGAAAGATATTTCGATAGGCCCCGATCTACGAGTCGCTTCCCTTGGGCTTGGTGTGCACGGCTTGATCGAATTGTCGCCAGGAAGACTCAATCTCTCGCGCTGAACGTCTCCGTGATTTTGTTTTTTGCTGTTGGCGGTGTCTGCGGGTGACCGGTACGACCGTGGGTCCGCCTCCGACAGGTCCGTCGGTGCTCGAAGGCTCGTCTCCGTCTTGCCCGGCGACATCAAAAGGGATGCGAGCGGCATGTTCTTTGCGGCGTGCTTCGTCGCGTTCGGCTTGAGTCTTTCGAGTTGAGATAAAGCGCTTCATGTAGCGTCCACGCATGCTCTCGTAGCGACCGGTGAACCGGAGCACAAACTGCCGAAACACGCTGAGCTTCGAAAAAGCCGCCTCGAGGGCGCCGACCACGTCAAGCGAGAGTATCTCGGCGAGCGGTCGAAGCTGTGAAGTGTCTACGTTGAAGTAGCGGGTGAGAAATCTGCGAAGGTGATCGGCCTTCTTGACCCCGTGGTGAGCTTTTGCATCACGCACGATTGCCTCTGCCAACACCTGCGGTCGAGCGATTATCTCTCCGAGCAGCGGATGTAAACGCTCCACTCGCGCCACGAGGTCCTCGTTCAGCCGTTCCCGAGAGCCAAGGATCTCGCCGATGTCGGAATCTCTACCGCGAAGAAACGCCTCGAGAAGATCGACATACTCATTTCGTACGCGTTCGCGCACCTGGGATATTGCCATCTCGAATACCCGTTTGAGCTCGTCCTGGTGAATGTAGGCACCGTGCATGTAGATAACCGCCGGCAGGGCCCGGCGTATCTTGGGAGTGAACACCCGACGCTGAAGCGTCGTCATCAGCTCCTCCGCGGAGTCACCAGCCTCTTGTCTCTTTTGTTCAATCAACTGTTCGAAGCTCTCTCGAGGAAGGGTGCCGCCGGGTGCTTCCTGGACAACCCGGAGCAACTCCTGGACTTGCTCGTCGAGTTTGAATCGCTGCTCCTTGGAGCGCTGGGCAAGGCCAATCTTGGCCTCTACGAACGACATTACCAGATACGCGAGGTTGAACAGCTCCTCTTTGGGGCCAAGGTTCTTCCGATAGGTTATCGTTGGCCGTTCCTTAACGATCACCCGCGTCAGCTTAAGCCACACGTCGGGAGCCCGACTCTGAAGGTGCTGCTTTGTCTCTGTGATTGTGGAGTTATTCAGCCGAGCGATTTCCTCGGTGATCCCACGTTGCTCGATTTCCTTGCGAAGGGTTGCGAAAGCCTGCGAGACAAGGCGCTTCGCTGCATCGGTGGGAAAGACAATCACGCAATCGTCGAGAAGCTTCAGGCGGTAGATCAGTTTTGCCGCGTCCGGTTGCGCATACGCTCGAGCGAGTTTGCCGCTGTCTGCATCGGCCATATGCGTGTGCGGTGGCAAGAGACCCCACTGTTCGAGACGCTGTTCGGTCGGCAGTTCGAGACGCGCCTCGAGCGAGGAGCCGATGGCCTCCTCATCGAGTAGCTCCCGCCAGAAGTCGAGGTCACCGCGGTTTGTTAGGACGACGTGGGTGGGCTCTTTCCCTCGCGGCGTTGTCTCGGTGCGCAGGAGCCCGAGTTGCTCGCTGCGAAGCCTCGAAACGAGCTTTTGCAGCAATCCGAGCAGCTGCTCAGGAGATTCGGCGCTGCTCGTCAGTTTGTCGACAGGTATCCTGGGTTCCCAAACGCGACAGAGGCGATCGAACAGCTCGCGCTCCGGCTGCGAAACATCGCCGAGTTGTGAGAGGAATTGTTCTCGCTCTTTCGCGTCAAAGCTGACGTAGGCCGGCTGCACGCTCATCTATGGGCTTATGCTCCGAGAGCTACCTCACGCAGTTCGTGGGCAGCAAGATGATACTGTTTTGATATCCAGAGCGTGCCGCACGTCGAGCAGTGAATCAGAATGAACTCGAAGCTGTTTTCGTGAACCACTGTTGCTGCTCCTCGCTCCGTCATTGTATCACGCAGATTCGCACCGCACGTGCATTGGTCGATGTTTTCGGTTTTCATCTTACCTCCGTCTATAGTTTCGGGAGAAAGTTCTCCGGCATGAAGCTCGACGAAGGTTAGGGAGCGTGCTCTGGATTCCACCCGATACGAATGTTCTCGTTAAGGGAGTTGAGTTTGTCCATGTCGCGCAGCGAGAGCTGAAAGTCAAAGACGTCTGCCTGCTCCTGCACCTCGGCAGGGTCGAGCGAGCGTACGAGCACCGCGATGTCGCTCTGTAGTGCCCACCGGACGAGAACTTGTCGGGGCGTTTTTTTGTAAGAGTCTGCAATCTCGGCAAGCAGGACGCGGTGCCTGCGTTTGTGTCGCGAGAGCGGCGTGTTGGTCTGCACCTGAATCTCTTTGCGACGACACCACTCGTGAAGCTTGCGCTGGATCAGGAACGGATTGATCTCGATTTGATTCACTGCCGGCACGACACCAGTCTCTTCGATGATCTCTTCCAAATGTCTGATCGTGAAGTTGCTCACTCCGATGGCTCGGCAGAGTCCATCTTCTACCAACTTCGAGAGCGCACGCCAGCTCTCTTTGCGGAGCCTCAAGAGCGGAAAGTGTATCATGTAGAGGTCGATGTAATCGACGCCGAGCTTCTCGAGCGAGGTGTGAAAGGCTGCGAGCGTCCGATCGTAGCCGAGATCCGAGTTCCAGACCTTCGTGGTCAAGAAGATGTCAGGGCGCGACACCGACGAGCTGTGAATCGCCCGGCCAATCTCGACCTCATTCTCGTAGACGCTTGCCGTATCGAGCAGTCGGTATCCGAACCCGAGTGCGCGTTCCACGATAGCTTCCGTTTTGCCTGGTTCGTCAGTTTGAGTACATCCGAGCCCAACCATGGGCATTCGGGTGCCGTTGTTCAGCCGTATACTCGATCTGAGCGTAGAAACCGCCACTCCTCCCCCTTGGTGCAGAGGATAACACTCTACGTCACTTCCAGCAAATGGCGTTCCGGGTTGATCGGTC
>JBMCTC010000207.1:0-5918 GCA_048624115.1 Spirochaetota bacterium | reverse complement strand
AGCCGCACGGTCGGGAACCAAGTCGCGAAACGAGAGCTTGAGTGAGCTCTTTCCACGCACGTAGAACGAGACGGCATAGACAAACGAGACGGCCTGAGCTACGACCGTGGCCAACGCTGCGCCACGAATACCAAGCCCAAGCGCAAAAATAAAGATCGGGTCCAAAATGATGTTGAGCCCGGCACCGATGAGCATAATTGCCATCGAGCGGAGTGCCTGCCCCTCGCTGCGCACGATATGATTGGCCGAAATCGCTGTTGCCACGAAAACTGCTCCCGGCAGCACCGTCGCGAGATACTCGCGGGAGTAGCCGATGATCTCATCGGTCGCACCAAATATGCGCAGGATGGGTGTGAGGAAGATGAGTCCTATCACCGTGAGAAGGGCGCTCGAGAGAATCGCAAGCGTAAACGCCGTTCCTGCAGCGCGACGGGCTCCCTCGCGGTCTCCCGAGCCCAAGCTGCGGGAAATCAAACTCGCCCCGCCAATACCAAAGCCAAGACCAATCGCGACCATGATGAGCTGGACCGGAAAGGCGACGGTTAACCCGGCAATTGCAAGTGATCCCACGCCGCGTCCCACGAAGATGGTGTCCACAACGTTGTACAGGGCGTTCACGAACATCGCGACGGTTGCGGGTATTGCCATTCGGGCAAGCAGTTGTCGGATGGGAAGTTCCGCGAGGGCTCGTTCTCGGTCGTTTTGTTTCTGCTCGCTATCTGGGGCACCACGTCGGGCGTCATTCTTACTCAATTAGTCGTCCTCTTACTCCGGGTGAAAATAGGACTATTCGGATGGTTCGTCTATCGGCGAGGGGGCGAGATTGCCGGCAGCGGTGGGCGCTTCCGGATACACTCTGACGATGGCCTCGATCGCTGGTCGTTTGCGACAACTCATCCTCCCGAATGAGCCTTGGCTCGGCCCTCGATCTCCTTCTCTTTGTTCCCGCGGGCATCGTCATGGTTCGTTCCGGACGGCGCGTGGCGCTCAGCCTTTGCATTGACCTGTTCGCGCTCGGTGTCGGCACACTCCCGCTGACATCGTCGCTCATCGGCTTTGCTGCGGCGAGTCTCTTGATTGGGCTCGGCAACGGATTTGGGGCAGGCATCAACATGACGATCGGGACCGATCTCGCGCCCCCGGGCTCGGTGAGTGAGTTCATCGGGATGTGGCGCGTTCTCGGCGACGTGGGCTCGACCTCCGGTCCCGCGATTGTGGGGGCAATGGCAGGCGTCGTAGGTTTGAGCGTGGGGATCTGGGCAACGGCGGGGCTCGGTATCATCGGGCTGCTGGTGGTGGCTGGATTCGCCCCCGAAACGCTCGAGATTGCAAAAAAGGATTCGCTAGGCGGAGCGGCGTCATAGCTGCGCACCCTGGATTGAGCCGCCCCATCTGTGTATGCTGCACTCGAACACCAACAAAGGAGAATACCTTGTTTACCATCCAGACGCTCAACAAAATCTCGCCCGCCGGTCTGAGCCGCCTGCCGAGTGAGCGATTTCGCATAGACGATAACGCATCCGGGCCGGATGCTCTGCTCGTGCGCAGTGCAGATCTTCATTCCCGAGAGATTCCCTCCTCGGTGCTTGCAATCGCACGTGCCGGCGCGGGGGTAAACAACATACCGCTCGACGCGTGCAGCGAGCGCGGAATCGTTGTCTTTAATACGCCCGGAGCCAACGCCAACAGCGTCAAAGAGCTTGTAATCGCGGGGCTCCTTCTCTCTTCACGGGGGATCCATGAGGGAATCTCGTGGGCAAAGGAGCATGCAGGAAACGACGACCTGGCAACGCTCGTAGAGAAGGAGAAAAAGCGGTTTGCCGGGACCGAGATCATGGGCAAGACGCTCGGCGTCGTGGGCCTCGGTGCGATCGGCGTAATGGTCTCCAACGCAGCTGTGGCGATGGGCATGCGGGTTATTGGCTTTGATCCGTTTATCTCGGTAGAGTCGGCGTGGGGCCTCGCGAGCTCAATCGAGCGCGCTCGCTCGCTCGATCACCTTCTTTCGGAGTCCGACTTCGTGACGCTTCACGTCCCCTTGAACGACAACACGAAAAAGATGATCGGAGCGGATCAGCTCGAGAAAATGAAAGAGGGGGCGCGCTTGCTCAACTTTGCGCGCGGTGGTTTGGTAGTTGACGACGCTCTGGTAGCGGCCCTGAGCAAGGGAGCAATCGACCGGTACGTGACCGACTTCCCTTCGGCCACCGTCGCTCGTCACGAGCGCGTCTTGCCCGTGCCTCACCTCGGTGCCTCGACCGAAGAGGCGGAGGAAAACTGCGCGGTCATGGCAGCAACTCAACTACGCAACTATCTCGAAAGCGGTGCGATCGTGAACTCGGTGAACTTCCCGCAGGCAGAGCTCGAGCCAACCGATCATCAGCGTATCCTGATTGCGAACCGCAACATTCCAAACATGGTCGGTCAGATTTCGACCATCCTGGCCAATCATAGCATTAACATCCTCGATCTGTTGAATCGACATCGCGGCGAACTCGCGTACAACATTATCGATATCGAGGGCGGCATTTCTTCGGCTGCTGTGAATCAACTTCGGGCGATCGACGGTGTTATATTTGTCCGAACAATCCTTCCGGCAGAGTAAGCTATGAAACTACTACTTCGTTATACATCGATCATTGGCGCCATTCTCGTGGCGTTTGTTCTCGCCGCGTGCAGCACTCCTGCCCGCGACCTTCCTCCCGGCCTCTACGCGGAGATCAAGACCAACAAGGGCGATATCGTGATTCGGCTCGAGCCGGAGTACGCGCCCATGACGGTCATGAACTTCGTCGGGCTCGCAGAGGGCACCATCGAAAACACATTTCGTGACGGGAGTCCCTACTACGACGGGCTGACCTTCCACAGGGTCGTACCCGAGTTTGTCATTCAGGGCGGCGATCCCGAGGGCACCGGCCAGGGCGGCCCCGGGTACCAGTTCCCAACGGAAACCCACCCAGAACTGCTTCACGACTCGGAGGGCGTGGTTGCGATGGCCAACTCAGGACCCGACACGAACGGAAGTCAGTTCTACATCACCCTCGGACCAACACCGCATCTCGACGGTGGTTACAACGTGTTTGGCCGCGTCACGCAGGGCATCGAGGTTGTTCAAGAAATCGAGCAAGGCGATGTAATCCGATCGGTTGAGATCATTCGCTCTGGCGAGGACGCTGAGCGCTACACCGCGACCACCGAAGATTTCTTCGCAATGGTAGAAGAGGTGGAGGCCGAACGCGAGGCAGAGGCTGCTGCGGCACTTCAGGCGCAGATTGATGCGGTTACCGCGGATCTGCCAGGCACGGTCCCGTTTGGCGAAACGCGAATGCTACTCGGACCGCTCGAGGCGGGCCGTGGGGCACCTCCCGAAAGGGGAGACCGCGTGAGCGTTCACTACACGTTCTCTACGCTCGATGGTCGAGTAATCGACGACACCCGAGCCAGGAATGAGCCGCACGAGTTTGTCTACCTCGAGAACCGCATTATTGAGGGTCTCGAGCTCGCGATTGGAACAATGGCGCCCGGCGCCGAACTCGTAGCGATCGTGCCGCCCGAGCTTGCATTTGGCGAGCAGGGACTCGGCCCGGCATTGCCGCCAAACAGCTACGTCGTGTTCGAGATTGAGCGGCTCGAGTAGAGCCGGCTGTCGGAGACTACTCGAGTTCTCGGTAGCCCTCTTCGAGGTCGTCCAAGTATCTGCTGAGCTCTCCCGTCTTTTCCTTGAGGGAAGAGACCGAGGAGAGCTCGTCCTTCTGTGAGATATTGCGCATCCGCGCGAGCTCGATTTCCATCTGACGGAGCTGACTCAACCCCGAGTTGAGCCTGAGGCGCAGAATGTCGTTTTGATTCTTGAGTTCAGAATACGAGGTCTGCTGCTTTTGAATCTGTGAGATCGAACGATCGTACTCCTGCTTCACGGCGTCGCTCTCGGCTTGGGCGCGTTCCTGCTGCAACTTCAAGAGGTCACGCTGGAGATCCGACACCGGTATCTCTGCGATGAGGCGCTCGAGCTCGCGGTTCTTGTGGTCGAGCGTCTTGATCTGAGAAACATAATTGTCGAGCTCTGGAACCAGATCCTGACCAACCGGCGCGTTTGGCGGAAGCGCCTGCAACGTGTGAGAGATGCGTCTGCGCGCCTCCTCCGCCTCGAGACTCGCCCCGGTGAGCGCTTCACGTGGTGTAGCGTCGGTCTCCTGCCGCTTGCCCTTGCGTCGAAAGCGCCCACCGATCTTTGCACCAAGCTCTCTGAGCCGATTCATCAACCGATTCTCTTTGGCCTTGAAGGCCGGCAAATGCGAGAGAAGGCTAATCGCCATGAAGCCGATGGGAAAAATCGCCCAGAGGAACCCAGGAGCAGTGACCAGGTTGATGGTAAGCAGGAGCGCTGAGGTCGCCAGATTCGAGGCAAGGTGGCCGTGCCAGGCACTGCGGGCCTTCGCGAGCCGCCGATAGATGCGCAGTTGCTCCCGGGTCAATCCTTCCGAGCCATCGAGTTCCTGACTCTCGCGCACCTTGTCACGCGTGCCAACAAAGTGGCTGACCAGGCCGATACCCCATCCCAAGAGCACAAACAAAAACCAGGGAAAGCCGGGAGTAACCATTAGCCACAGAAAGAAGATTCCCGCGTTGACCCCGAGGTAGCTAATGAGGTGGCTCCGAAAGCCCGCCTTCTCTTTTTCTGCCTGATTCGCCGCGTAGTCTTTGTAATCCTCTACAAGGGGATCATAGCTCCCTGCGGCGGGACCCGCCTCGGCAAGGGCACGATTCCACTCCGCCTCGGCCCGTTGCACCTTTTTGTCGTCCGCGCCGTAGCTGTGCTCATCCCACTTGTCCGACCAGTCTACGTCGGGCGCTGCGGAGCGATCTCGCTCGCGCCCCCGTGCGGGCCGCTCGTCCCCAGCCGACCACCCTTCCGAGTGATGCATCGGACCGTAGGAGGCTCCATCGCCTGGGCGGCTCACCCGCGTGAGAAATCCTCGCTCGGCGAGCGTCTCGAGCGCCACATCGATCTCTTTTGACTTGGCAGGGATCCGCCCTCGAACCTCTTCTACCGAGAGGCGGCGGCCCGCCTTTTTGATTTCCTCGAGAACAAGCGCCTTTACCTCATCCTGGCCGTAGCTCGAGCCGCCCGATTGGACACCGGCTGAAGCGGGAGCTCGCTCGGTCTGCGGAGGTGCTGCCGCCAGGGCCGGCACGTTATCGGGATCGGGTTCCCAGCCGGCGGGTGAGTACTCCGCAGCCTGCGAGACTGCTATCTCGAACGTGTCGATCGAGCGCCCGAGGCTCTTCACATGGATTCGCCCGAGGGGATCCATCGAGACATCGCTCTTTCCCTCTATCATGCTCTTCACGTCTTGCGAGATACCCACACGGCCCGGCTTAACAACGCTCTGAATGCGCTCCGCTATCGAGACTCCCTCACCAAGAGCGTCTCCACTTACAAAGTGAATATCGCCGATGTGAACACCGATACGGGCGCCGATCTTGGCGTCATTCGCCCGATTGTAGGCTGCAATTGCGCTTTGAATCTGCAGCGCACCGGCCAGCGCATCGGTAGTGTTCTGAAACTCGCAGAGGATACCGTCGCCCACGATACGTATGACCCGGCCGTTTCGCTTCTCCGCCTGATCTCGAACGATCCCGGTGTACTCCTGCAGGGCAGAGAGCGCCTGTTGCTCGTTATCACGAAGCATCTGTGAGAAGCCAACGATGTCAACAAATAGCACAGCCGCGAGGCGGTATTCCGAGGACGACATGTCTGCATCACAATAGGGTGCAGTGTCCAAATCGTCAAGATTGAACGAGGCGCGCGCTGCGGTTAGGTCTGCCATTACCACTGCAACACCGGTCGGACTACAAGCTGTTCCTCAAACCGCCCTATACTACGCTCATGGCAAAACGAACAACCGAGTTCGTCT
>JBMCTC010000206.1:0-5927 GCA_048624115.1 Spirochaetota bacterium | reverse complement strand
CGTTGCTCAGCGCCTCATTGACAATCAAGCCGAGAGGTAACGCACGGCTTGCCTCAAGTGGGACATCATCGATGTCGGTCTCCACGACAACATCGCGGCCTGCCTCAGAGGCTTGCACGAGACGCACCAGCTCTCCGAGATAGAGCACGCTCGAGAGGAATCTCGAGTCGTTGGAGTGTTCGTACAGGTGCATATTGATCGAGCTCACAACATGCACACGCGAGATAACGCGGTCAAAAGAAGCGATGATCTCCTCGGATGTGATTTCGCCGTTTGCCAGACGTTGTTTCTCGAGCGTGAGGAGGCCAATCACCAGAAAGAGGTTGTTCTTAACGCGATGGTGTACGTCCGTAATGAGTGTTTCCCGTTCCTCGAGGGTCTTCTGAAGCTCCTCACGAGTATGAACGAGCTCGGTAATCTCCCGCGCGATGCTCAGAAAGCCCGCAGGTCGCCCATCGTGATCGTACTCCGGGACAACTCGATCGTCGTACCACCGCTCCCTGCCATGCTTATCGATCAGGCTGAACTGCCGTCGTGCGGCATTCCCAGTTCTCTGTACCTCGTCAAATGTCTTGTCCCAGTACTCACACAACTCGCGTGGAAGACCAAGTTCCGAGTTTGTCTTTCCGGAGTACGCCTCTATCGGCAGGTCTACGATATCAGTGGCATTGGGGCTGACAAATACGTGCCGACGATCATGGTCCATACGCGAGACAATGTCGGGAAGGCGCTCGGCAAGCGATCGGTAGTTCGCGACCTCGCGTTCGACGGCGGCGTACGCCTCTTTCTCTCTTGAGATGTCGCGCAGAGTTACGACGACGATGCGATCCTGCCACGACAAGTTGCTTTGCACGTAGACTCTGCGGAGGAACCATCGCTGGAGCGGGTCACGGAGTTCGCGTTCGACGGCGGAGTTCCCGGCGCGCAGGCGCGTAAGATCGTCGGAGAGGTCTGCCGCGGCCGGACTCTCCGCGTAGCGGTGGATTGGCTGCCCACGCGCTGCCCCGGAAAAGCCAAAAAGCTTTGCTCCCGCAGGAGAAAAGTCGATGAGTTCATCGTGCTCATTGAGCAGTATGGCTATGAGTCCCGCTTGCTCGAGGCAGGACACCACATGGTGCAATGAGCGCTTCTCAATGTGCGCCTCGCCCTCCACTCCGGCCCTCCAAACGTAAGGCATTCCATACTAACGCCAAAGAGTATACTTTTAATGTAGCCTAGTGGGAAGTAATTTAATTGAGAAATTTTTCGTAAACTCGGTGCGTCTTCACGATGTCTGCGTTAAGCCGGGTGACGTTTGCCATCATCAGATCGTTGTCGGCTGCGATTTGAGTCATTTCTGCACCCTGGACGCCGTGCTCCTCGAGTGCCCGTGTGGTCTCGTAAAAGAGAATCGCGATGCCTCCCGACTTGCGGTACTGACGGCCGAGTCCGAGTCCATTGATAATAAAGTGACGCGCCGTGTGTTTCTTCCACAGAAGTCGAGCGTAGGTCAATAGATTGAGCTTGCCATTGCTCTTCTGCATCGCCTCGCTGAGATCGGGAAAGGCGAGGACAAAGCCCGCCAAATCATCCTCTGCTCGGAGAATGCGGATCAGGCTCGGCTTGGAGACAAGCAGAAGATCTTCCACAATTTGGTTGAGCTCGCGCTCGGTAAGTGGTGTGTAGTTCTCTCGCGTCGCCCACGCATTGTTATACGTTTCCCGAATCTCCCAGGCGATCTTTCTGATATCAGCCTTGCTCTTAAGCTCGGGCGTCCAAAACCTGCCGCGCTTCATCGCGATCTTTGCGGCACGAACATACCTTGGTGCGAGCTCGTGGCGATCGGGGTCAAGGTAGGGGCTGTGGAAGTCCTGAAGCGGTTGAAAGCCGGAGCTCTCGACAAGGCGAGGATAGTAGGGAAGGTGATACGGCATCATCGTCATCGAGGCTCGTCGGTCGTATCCGTGAACCAGGATGCCGGCACCGGCGAAGCTCGAGAACCCTTGAGGTCCGACCAGGCGCGTAAGCCCTCGATACTGCGCCCAGTGCCCGGCATGGAGAAAGAGCGCGTCTGCAATGGATTGATCGTCTATCGACTCAAAGAAGTAGAAGCGGGCATCTTGCACTTCGTTGAGCTCGTTAAAGCGCCGCGGCTCCAACAGGGCAATACGACCGACCACCTTGCTGTCACGTTTCGCGACAAAAAACTCGCCGTCGGAGTGCTCAAAGAACGCGTGCTCTTTTGCAATGATCTTTCGCACCTGCCTGTCAAACCAGGGCACGAAGTAAGGGTTGCCCGCGTAAATCTTCCGCGGCAGGTCGATGAAGTCTCGCTCCTGCGACGACCCTGGTTGCACTGTTTGAATCTCGACACGTGTCATTTTCTCGTCCCTCGCTTAGAAGAGCGCTCGCAGGCCATAGGCTATCGCAAAGCCAATGTAGTTACCCATCACCCAGCCGATAACACCGATGACAACGCCGGTTACCACCACCTTCCGGTTCCCGATCGCAGCAGCGACTACGGGCACAAATGGAGGCGAGTAGATAAAGCTCGTCGCGGTGATGATGTGGGTGTCGGCATCCACGCGGAAGAGAGCCGAGAAGAGTACGTGTAGGACGGAAACGATCGTGAGAAGTGCTGCGACATAGAGAACGTACACCGGTGCGGTGCCTGTAAGCTCTTGAATGTTGGCCATCGAACTGACCGCAAGTGAGAACACGAGAATGAGATAGTAGCCGAGTTGAAAGCTGTTCCGAAGACGTTGGACGCCAGGAATGAACGAGGCCGCCACGCCGAGCGTTGTTATCGTGAGCATCGCGGCGGGGAGTGCAGAGATCTCAGGCAAAAAGAGTGTAAATGAGCCGCCGACGGCAAAAATGACCGCGGCAAACAGGAGCGCTTTGAGCATTTCCCAGAGCTCCGGACCGCTCCACCCCGTGAAGTAGGGGCTGAACTCGGCGCTTTCCTCCTCCGGCCGCTCCTCGGCAACGTACTTTGGTAGAACGGCGCGAAAGATCTTTGGTCCAACTGAAACAAAAATGAGCAGGAGAACCGCCCCGACCACAACGTCCGAACCGTGCGCAGAGACGTAGACGGTCGCGTCGGTATCGAGCGCGTTCCCGATTGCCGCGAGGTTCGGCGTGCCGCCGGTATAGACCCCAACGAGCATGCCGCCCGCTTTCCAGCCCTCGGGTCCGAGGTAGTTCCTGAATATCAAAAAGGTGACCACAGACCCGATCGTGACGGCAATAAGCCCGGCGGCAAGCGAGAGAATGCCCTTGCGAGCGAGTCGCTTCCACTTGCGCAGTTCGAGCGAGAAAAACAAGAGCGGGAGGGCAAGCGGGACGGTGAAGGTTGTCATTGCGTCCTGCACCTGACCGATTCCCTCGGGAAGCACGCCGATGTTTCCAATCAGAAGCCCCACCCCGTAGGCAAGAACGATTGTCCCGAGTTTGCTAATCCGGTCGATCTTGTAGGCCGCAAAAATGAACAACCCAGGCATCGCCAGATAGAACAATGCCCACAGATAGAGTGTCATCAGTAAACCCCTTAGCTTTCGTTTCTATCGCAGCGGCGCGGTCCGGTTGCGGGCGGCTACGAGACCTGCGACTTCTTTTGCTCGATCAAGCCGAGGTAGCGTTCATGCACTTCGTCGGCCACCTGCTCCCAGGTCCGAAAGAGCGTGTCGAAGGCGCCCTGCCCCACCGCCTCGAGCGTGCGCGAGTCGCCGAGCACGCGGCGAATTGCCGCACCGTACTCGGTTGCGTCATTCGGGGCGATAAAGCCGTTCTGCCCGTCGGTGATTCCCTCGGTAGCGGAGGCGCCCTCCACCAGGAGGGTAGGCACGTGAAAGGCAGCCGCTTCGCGCAGGGTGAGTGGCGAGGTGTCGTAGAGCGAGGGAAACAAAAAGAGGTCGCTTCGAGCAAAGAGCTGCTTGATGACCTCGCGATCGCGCACGACACCGAGGAAGTGAACGATGTCATCGATGCCGAGCTCTTTCGCGAGATCGACAAGCTCGCGCTCGGCGTAACCCTGACCCACAAAAGCCATCGAGAAGGGCTCCGACTTCGCGCCACCGGCGGAGCGGGCGACCTTGAGCGCCTCGAGCATGAGCTTGAGGTTCTTCTCCCAGCGATGCTGCCCAATGTAGAGCAACATCTTGTGATCGCTCGGGATGCCGGCAAAGGCTTCTCCCTGCTGTCGATATGAGTCGATGTCGTTGGGCAGCTGCAGATCGGTTCCGTTGTACATCACCTCGACCGGTCCCTGGTGGCCATACTCGCGGATTGTGTCGATTGTCGCCTGGTTAGGGACCCACACCATATCGACTTGTGCATAGAACTTCAGGATGTATCTCATGGCCGCCGGAACCAGAAACCCGGGCAGAGCCTTTTGAAAGTCCTCGCGGTACTTCGAGTGAAAGGTGGTCACCATGGGGATGTTGCGCGCACGCGCAATCGAGAGCGCCATTCGCCCGAGGCGAAACGGTGCGTGTGAGTGCACGATGTCGAACGGAATCTCGTCGAGCCGTTTTCGAACCTGTGGAGAGAGGCCGGGAAGCGGCGCACGGTAGGGAGGCATGCCGGGAACCGGTACCGAGTTCACGCGAAGCACCTCGGGACCCTCTCCATCAACCTCATCGGCCGTATCTACCTCGGGCATCTGCACCGTCACGGCCACACCCTTCCCATACTTCCGGTCGAGCCACGTTGCATACTGTTTGGTAACCATGCCCACTCCATCCATAATCGGCGGGTAGGACTCGTTGAATTGGCCGACGGTCACCGGGTGGCCTCCACGATCTTCTTGCTTCGCTCGAGCGCCTCTGCAATGACCTGGTCCATGTTGTAGTACTTGTACTCAGCAAGGCGGCCGATAAATGCGTGTGTGCCCTTGGCCTCGAGCTTATCGACCTCGGCCTGATAGCGGTCACGGCGCTCGAGGTTCTCCTTGGTTGGAACGATATAGTAGGGTTCGCCCTTGGCTTGAGGATATTCAATCAGAATCGTGGTCTTTGGCGACTGCTCGTTCAGAAAGTACTTGAACTCGCTGATGCGCGTGAACTCGTAGTCATTTGGGTAATTCACGACCGGCGCGGGTTGATACCACTCCTGGTCGAGCGTGACAAACTCGAGCTTGAGTGAGCGATACTCGAGCTTCTCATACTTGTAGTCGAAGAACGTGTCGAGCGGACCGGTGTAGACGGTGAGCTTCGCGTTAATCCTTTCTCGGTAGTCAAAGAAATCGGCACCGAGCATCAGTGCGATGTTTGGATGATCCAAGAAGCTTTCGACGAGCTTTGTGTAGCCCCCGGTAGGAATGCCCTGGTACGGATCGGAGAAGTATCGATCGTCTCGGTTTTCGCGAACCGGGATTCGCTTTGCAACACTCGCATCGAGCTGCTCCGGATCGCGTTCCCACTGCTTGCGCGTGTAGTTCTTGAAGAACATCTCGTAGAGCCGCTCGCCTACCTGCGAGACTACAACGTCGCGAAAGTTCTGTGGCGGGTCGTTGAAGGTTGCCCTCGAGGCCTGCTCTGCCAAAAAGTCGTGCACCTCATTCGTGCTGAGCTCTACGCCAAAGACCGCCGCGAGGGTGTCGCGGTTAATCGGAAAGTTAATGAGCTTGCCCTCGGCATAGCTCAAGACGCGGTGCTGAAAATTGTAGAACGAGCTGAACCGATTCACGTAACGCCACACATCCCGGTTCACCGTGTGAAAGATGTGCGGCCCATCGGTGTGTACCGTGATCCCGTGCTCGTTGCGATAGTCGTGACAGTGCCCGGCAACGTGCCGTCGCCGCTCCATCACGAGCACTTTTCGGCCGGCCTCGGCCAGCTGTCGGGCCATGACACTGCCCGCCATGCCGGCGCCAACTACCAGTACATCGATATCCAAGCAAGCCTCCTGCTCCGGCGTGAACCGGTCATTTGAGACTAACGCGAAGC
>JBMCTC010000205.1:0-5980 GCA_048624115.1 Spirochaetota bacterium | reverse complement strand
CGAGCGAATCCACGAACAGGTTGCGCGTTTCAAAATCGAGGAGTAGATCGTGCCGCGCCCGTGACTACTTCTCGCCTGTTTGCTTCAGCGGCCGGCCGTCGGGCCGCAGCGAGCCTTCCTTTACGTAGATCATTGCGTACCGACCCGAGTCGTCCGCTTCGTTGTCGATGACGCCACGGTTGGCAAAGAAAAAGAGCACATCGTCCATGTCGTCGTACGATCCGAGAAGCGCGTAGCGGACGTAGTGTTTGCGTGAGAGATCGAGTAACTCACCATTCAAAGGATACGGCATCGACTCATCGATCATTCCGCGCAGAGTGTTGCGAAGGCCTCCGTAGTAGGCCCTCGCGCGGCCGATGAGCGTCGGTTCCCGCTCGCCCTCGTCGCGATAGATCTCGAAGATTCCAGCTTCGCTTGGTATTCGCCGGATTATTGTGTCCTTTACGAGACGAAAGAGTGGGCTCCACCAGACGGTGAAATAGGCATTCGCATCTCGCTCCATCTTTTCAACATGAGGCGTCACATTTCCATTTTATCAAATTTTAGTTGAGAGGCCCAGAGATGTCGATATCTGTTCCCGTAATCTTTCGAAGGCGTGCCTGCGCAATGAGCCGCTCCATTCCTACCTTGAGCGCCTCGATGGCGGCAGCGAGGCGTTCCTCCGCGCTATCGACTTCGAGTAACTCTTGCTTCGCATCCATGCCGATCACGTCGAGTCCGGCGATTAGGTAGGAGAGTTGAGTTGTCGTCAGGGCTTCGAGACTCCGTTGATCAAGTGAGATCTCGGCATAGAACGCGTACTTTCTGATCTGCGCGAGCGCCTCTTCGCGCCTGCTTGCGCGACTCTCGCCGGAGAGTTCGTCGAGGTAGCGGACCTGCGCCTCGAGGTAGAGTCCGGCGTCGTCTATGCTGTCGATCGCGAATCTGTCTGCCCCGATGCTCAGAATGTCGAGACGACCATCATCGTAGCGCTCGAGCACCTCGTTCACCACGGCGGAGCATCCGACACGCCTGAAGTTCTCTCCCTGCCGCAGAACAACCCCAAAGGGAGTCTCTGTCTCGATGCAGTGGTTGATCATAGCGCGGTAACGCTCTTCAAAAATGTGAAGCGGGAGTGGAACGCTCGGAAAAAGCACGAGGTTTAATGGAAAAAGAGGAATGACTGCCATCAAGCGCAATATAATAGTAATTGGAGCTTATAGGCACACAAAACGTGAGGAGAAATCTATGGCTGACAGCGTGGGCAATGGAGACTATATTGGGAACATAAAGATGAAGCTCAAGAACTATCAGGAAGACATTGTCCTGCGGGCCATTGAAATAGCGCTCGAAGATGAACCTAATCTGCTCGCAGACGAAGATTTTGTTAATGACGTGGCTGCCTACGTTTTGAACCGAGTACCGCCACGATACGTCATGAGTGAGCGGGGCTTCCTCCGACTTGCACTCGAGCACGCAGATGAAGAGGCCGGAGGTAAGTCGATGGCGAACATCATCGAGCTCATGATGCTTGTGAACCGAGGTCTCGAGCTCGTACAGTCTCGACGCCGCTCGAATGATGCGTCGCTCGCGCCCGACGATGTAGAATACGAGGCAGATGTGAGTGCGGCGGTTGCTCGAGATGAGGAAGAGGCTCGATTCGAGTTGGTCCACAATTTCCCGCAGCTTATCGGCCGGGTGGTCGATGCGCGCACGGCCGATCCGGTGTACGGTGCGATTGTCAAGATGAGTGTACATGGGCGACCAGCGCTTCCTCCAAGGAGTGGCTGGGAGAATCCGTACATCACCCGTGAAAAGACGCACGGTCACTTTAGCTTCTGGCCGCATCCCATTCAGAGCGAAGAAGAGCGGCTGATCACTACCGTGCACTTCGACGTGAATCATCCCGACTACGAACCATTTCACTTTGACGCGACGGTAGAGACCGATGGCTCGCTTGTCAGATCCGACGTCATCAAGGGAGATCAAATAGTCTCGCTCGATCCGTTCTGTCTGCGTTCGAATGACGGCGCATGACCGGTAGGCAAGTACTCTCCCTCGCATTTCGCCTCATCTCATTGGCTTTCTTTGGGGCCGCGCTTGCGACGGCGATTGGGTCGTACCGCCTCGTGCAAAACGGTGATCGCATCGTCGGCGAGATTGTCGATGTTGCAGTGGAGCAAAACGCTGTTCCCTTCATGCGCGCCGACGAACCGACCGGCATCATGACCTATCCAATCGTGGCGTACGAGACAGGCGATGGTCAAACGTTCGAGATTCGCGGTAGGGTTCCCGGCGCGTATCAGGTCGGACAGCGCGTAGAACTCGTGGTCTCTGCACGGAATCCTGCGCGCGGGCGGATCGATGGATTGATGAGCGTCTGGGGTGCTCCGATCATCTTCGGCGGACTCTCGCTCCTCTTCCTGGGCCTCTCGGTGTTTGCGCCGCTTGGCTTTGGCGGGATGCGACGGGGGAAGGACGAGCAATGACGAAGAGTGAGGAAATACGACTCGAGCAAGAGAAGGCGAACGAGGCAAGGCCCTTCATCGTTGCCGAACTCAGATCGAACCGAGCGTTGCTCGAGATTGCTTCCACAGTGGCCCAGCAGTGGTCGATTGATGAGCGAAAAGCGTACCGGTGGGTGCACTACGTCTCTGAAGAGTTTGCCCAACGCAAGCGACGCTGGGTAACCATTGGTCTGATAATCGTCTGGGTTGGCGTTCTTATCGCGCTCGGCGGAGTTGCGCTCACCATCTTTGCCGATCTCGAGACGCTCGCGCGCCCATGGTTATTTGGTGTTCTCCTTGGCTTGCCTCTGACGTTCATTGGCGCGATCATCATTGCTCGATCGGCTATCCTGGTTCGCTTACCGGTATGATGCGCTGAGTACAAACGCTCTGTACTCGTCTCGAAAGCCGTTCTCCCGAAGTAGCTGTGCGTACTCGCTCTCCCTGACGGGAACGCCATTTACCTGCTCTACCTTCACGCTCGACCGCGGCCTTACCTGGCGGGACACCATCGCCCGTAGGGGCAGAACGATTGCAGCTGCATCCGCGTCGTCAGGCGGTACCAGGATCTCGATATCCTTCCCGAGACGCCGCGAGATGCCGATGAGCCGCGTGCCGCGGATTACAAGGTGCGTAGATGGAACGCGTTGTGGCAGCTTTCCACCGTACGCGGCCGCGAGGATGCCTGCCGGGCTTGCGGGGTCGGTTGCGTTGATCCAGTAGGGCGGCGTAGGTTCGGGCGGCTGGGCAAGCGACTCGAGGGTATCGAGTCGCGCATACTGAGGCGAACCCGCGTCGCGGACAAAGAGGCCCGATACTACTTCGCCGCTGAGCTCCATGAGCCTCAGGGCACGGTAGATCGTTCGCCATCGCCCCAAGAGTTCTTCTCGACCGATGATTTCGCGGCTCACTACACCGTAACGGTCGAGTAGCACGCGGGCTCGTTCCTTCTCCTCTTCGATCGCTCCCATCGGGTTTGTCTCCGATGGCTCGGCATCCGCATCGATGACACTCGGCAAGGCGTACCAGGTTCCGGTTGTTGCATGGGTGGCGCTCCACTCTGCGCGCCGTGGTAACCGAGAGCGGGCTCTGCGCCCGGGCCATCGAGTCACCGAAGAATCACGTTCCGCAGCCAGGCTGCTCACAGCAAATCGAGCCTTGATCCCCGCTCGCAACGTCTCGTAGCTCGTGTTGCTCACTTGGCCGGCCCACACCAGTTGCCAGAGCGCGGCAACCGTTGCATCCGTATCGAGGTGCGTTTGATCGCGGATCGCAAACGTATCCGCACCATCCATTCTTCGAAGGGTGTTCCGTATGAGCTGCTCATCGTGGCCGAGATCCGACTGCGCGCCCCTGGACCCAACGAGTTCGAGGTCGCCGTACAGCGCAAACGCGGTGCGTTCGTTTCCGCAGCCAAACCAAACCAGCTCGCTCCCGGCGAGAAGGCCATCAAGCCATGTTGGGAAGTAGCTCTCTGTACGCGCCGGCAGGATATCGGTTTCCCAGAGCTCGGCGCGAGCTGGATATGCAAAGAGGGCATCGAGCGCGGAGACAAGTCGATCGGGATTGTCTCCGGCATTGGTTGCTCCAGTGAGCACAGCCCACAGGGCGACGAGCTTTTCCGCGCAGACCGGTTCGAAGGCAGGGCGCGCGGAGCGGCGCCTCAGCCGAAGCAGGTACTCGAGGACATCGGCGTGGCAAAGAAGCGATCTGCTGTCCCGTTCTACAAGCTCGCCGCAAATTACGCTGCCTGATTCCACTAGGTCGGCAATCGCGGCACTCGTCGCACCCGGCTTGAACCCATACTCGTTTTCGAGATCGGTCCGGGTGATTGGCGCCTTGCTTTGAAGCACTTCCGCGAGAAAGACTTCAACACACTCCTCGAGTCCGTCAGCCTCGAGGAGTGTCGCGTGCGCGCCGATCGAGCTCCATGGTTCAGAGGCAGATGGCGGTACGTCCCACTTGGGGCCGGCACCAACCGGCGCGATCTCGCCGTCGTGGTACACCGGTTCCCAGAGCACGCTCCTGTTCGCGGATGCGAGCACGACACACCCATTTCGACGCAGCCACGTCAGCTGATGAGAAACCGCCTCGACGTGCCAAGCCGCCGCACCATGGTCGCGCATGACGGCAGCCCGGAGCAGAGCGATCTCGGAAACGGGAATGACGACCCGCTCATCTACCCAATCAACGATTTCCTCACCACCGCTCGGTGCGTGGCCGGGCGCGGTTTGCGCGAGTGCGACACGCGCCTGCTCAACGATTTCAGGCGTGATATCGGGACGCAGGTCGGGTGAGTGCACGATGCGACGGATGAGCTCCGAGCTCGTCTCGCTTACTGACGAGGACGAGCGGGCTTCGCTCTCGTACATCGCGACGTTTGTGTGCTGCCACATCACATCTTGGGCAAAGGGGCTCGGCGAGTCGGTCGTGCACGCCCCCAAGCGTATCTCTCCCGACGCTATCCGCGCGAGGAACGATCGGGCGGCCTCGACATCAAAGTGGTCCTCGAGACAACTCCTCCACGTCTCAATCATAATGGGGAAGTCGTGCAACTGGGCCACTGCCTCGATGATTCGCTTGCTTCTTCTTCGATTGAGCCAGAGCGGCATTCGTTTTCCAAAGCCTGCCTTTGGCAATAGGAGCGCGCGTCCCGCATTCTCACGGAAGAGCGCGCCGAAGATGCTTGACGATTCAAGGCTCGATCGGAGAAGTTCATCGAGTACACCGCGCTTTGCGAGGTCGTTGCAGATTTCTCGCGAGAAGAGACTCGAGAAGGGACTCGCGATGCCTGAGGGAGCTTCCGTCTGTAGCGCAAGTGAGTCGTTGCTCGCATTCACAGAAACGCCTTCTCCTCTACGCTGTAGGTAGGTCTCGAGTGCGAGTGCGATAGGCATGTTTATAGCAAGCCCCCGCAACGTGTGAACGACGAGCATGCTCTCTTGCGCGGCGCCTGCGGCGGGCCTTTGGCCGCGAAGGAGCTCGAGTACCACGTGTTGCTCGTGTGGTAGGGGGAGGTTTGTGTGCGCTCGCTGCCGGACAACCACGTCACAGAGCTTCCGTGTGGAGTCGGGCTCGAGATAGTCGATGTTCTCGGCAAATGCCTCGAGCCTGCCCTCTTGGGTCGCATTCTCGCACGCAGAGAGAAACGAGAGCACGCGCGAAGCGTAGAAGGGATGACGACCTCGGGAGAAAGCCCTCCAGAATGGAATCATCGGACTTCCCGGTTTTGCTGCGCGGACGACCACGTCCTTCTCGGTGATCTGCTCGATCGTCCAAACCTGAGAACCCAGCGTGAAGCTCTCGCCTACACGGCGCTCCCATACAAACTCCTCATCAAGCTCCCCGATCCGAGAACCGTCTGCCGAGCGCATCTGGAAGTAGCCGCGGTCGGGGATGGTTCCACCAGAGGCGTAGAGCAACAGCCTCGCCTCGTCTCGTGCGCGGACGGTTCCCAGAACGCGGTCGATCCGAATGCGTGGCTTGAGTTCGGC
>JBMCTC010000204.1:0-5984 GCA_048624115.1 Spirochaetota bacterium | reverse complement strand
AACGAGACCTTCTCGTATTTCACCGGGATTTTGCCAAACAGATCGAAGACAAATCCACCGAGCGTGTCGAAGTCATCGTCCGGCATATTGAGGGAGAGCTCCTCGTTGAGATCGCCGATATCCACACGTGCGTCACAGAGGTAGACCTTCTCGCCAATCTCGAGGATGTCTTCGCGCTCATTGTCGAACTCATCCTGAATGTCGCCCACGATCTCCTCGATGATATCCTCGAGGCACACAATTCCTGAGACTCCACCGTACTCATCAACCGCGACCGCGATGTGAACCCTGCGCCGGCGCATCTCGCGCAGGAGAGAATCAAGTCGCTTGCTGTCAGGAACAAAGAACGGCTTTCGAATGATATTGGAGAGCTCAAACTGCTCACCGGAACGATAGAAGTCGAGCAGATCCTTTGCGTAGAGCATGCCTTCGACATTATCGATCGTGTCCCGATACACAGGAAGCCTCGAGTGGCCGCTCGAGGCAACCTTCTCCATCACCTCTGCGGTCTCCATATCGATGCCGACAAACGCAACGTCGATACGCGGCACCATCACTTCTTTTACCGTGGTGTCCGACAGTCGCATTACGCCGCGGATCATCTCTTGCTTTTCGAGGTTTAGCTCGTGAAACGCGTCAGTCTCAACCGTCCCGTTCTTGCGAAACAAGCGGCGTAAAAAACCTTCCTCGTTCAATCTTGTATCTCCTCTCGTAGCTGAGTCACAAGTTGCTCCTGTAATGTCAGCATCTCATTTGACGAGGCTTCCGGCGACCCGATTTTGACTCCATCGTGCTCGAACCCCGCAATGTGCAAGAGTCCATGCACGAAAACGCGAAGCAACTCCTCCCGAGCCTGGACACCGAACTCGCGCGCGTTCTCGTCGACTGCGGCAAGCGAGATGGCCAAATCGCCTGAGACGGACGCACCTTCGGTTGGGGTTTCATCGACGAAACTCAGGACGTCGGTCGAGAGATCCTGTCCGCGAAACTCACGATTGAGCGCTGTGATGCGATCGTTGTTGCAGAGTAAGACCCGAATGTCATAGCTGGAAAGCCCGACTCGTCCAAACGTTGCGGACGCAACGCGCTTCAAGTCGGGCAGCCAATCTGGAGGTTCCACCTGTTCGGTTGATATATCAACCTCTTTCACTGATCTCCCTACGCCTTGTCCTCGGACTCATATGCATCGATAATTCGTTGCACCAATGGGTTCCGAACCACATCCTTCGTGGTGAAATAGTTGAACCGAATCTCCGGTATTTGGTCAAGCACATCAATTGCGTGAAGCAGTCCGGAGGATCGCTTGTGTGGGAGGTCGATCTGAGTCACATCACCGGTTATCACGGCTTGCGACCCCTCGCCGATCCTCGTGAGAAACATCTTCATTTGTTCGCGAGTCGTGTTCTGAGCCTCGTCGAGTATTACATAGCAGTTGTTCAAACTACGACCACGCATGTAGGCAAGCGGTGCGATTTCGATAATGCGCTGATCTTCCATTCGTTGAATGGTCTCATAACTGACCAACGATTCCATTGCATCGTAGAGCGGGCGAAGATACGGGCTGATTTTCTGAGCGAGATCACCGGGTAGGTAGCCGAGACTCTCGCCTGCCTCCACAACCGGCCGGGTGAGAATGAGCTTGCGCTTACGCTTTGAAAGCACCTCACGCAACGCATGGGCCACGGCAAGGTAGGTCTTCCCAGTTCCCGCCGGACCGATCGCAAACACAATGTCGCTATACTGAAAGCTCTCGAGATAGCTTGCCTGTGAGACGGAGCGTGGAAAAACACCCTGGGTTCGCCCCGGGATGACAACGGTGTTCAGACGAAATACGTCTGATCCGGTTGCCCCGGGCTTGGTGACGTTCGCATGCACCGCCTCGATGAGATCCCTGTTTGGAGTCTGACCCAACTTAACGTGAGCCGCGATCTCTTCTACCATCCGAACCAGCGTGCCACGAGCGATGTCGTCGTCTTCTTCGAGATAGAGTTCATTGCCGCGATATAGGATTCTTCGGTCGAGCAATCGCTCCAAATGATGCAGGTTTTCGTCATTCACACCGCACAACTCACTTACGAGCTGTGGGCTTTCGAGCACGACGGCACTCGATGTACTCAAATACACTCCTTTTGGTGGAGTATAGGATCGGCTGTTTCGAAGGTCAAGAGTCGTCTCCAATACGGAACTCACCTTCGTCAAACGTGCCGGAGGCCGACAACTCGCTGATCGGTCTCCATCTCAGCGTTAGGTCGAGGAAACGGTCAATTGTGTAGCGTCCCGCATCTGGTCCGACTGTTTGTAGCTCCGGTGCTGCTCTGTAGACAACGCTGAAATCCCAGTCGCCCAAGTCGTGAATCAGTCCGAGGTTGAAGCTATCAAAATTGAATCCGCTCGCGCGGCGGTCGGCCTCCGAAAAGAAGTTGACTCCGCGAAGAAGGTCGGCAAACAAAGGGATCGGTTCGCGCCCAACACTTCTTGCAAGTGCCGGTACGTAGGCGTACGCTTGCGAGTTTGAGGAAAAAACAGAGAATCCAAGTGCCATAAACTCGTGAATGGCGAAGGTACCGTTGAGACCAAAATTGAGCGCACTCTGCGTAAACCTGAGAAAATCAACATTGATGCCGATGTCTGCGTTGAGCGTGCCCGCCATTCGGCCTCGCCAGAATGGCTCGAGCACAAGACGTGGCTCGTAGGAGAACGTGAACGATACGGGCCGAAACTCTTCCTCGCCGTCGGGGACCCAGCCGGAGCCCACGCCTTCGAAGGTGTATCCGACGGTCCTTCTCGCTTCAAAGCGAGCCTCGAGATCTCCGAGCTTCAGATCTGATGAAAAAAAGCTGAGGTGGCCATCGTTCAAGTTGTAATTCAGCTCGTTCCTGAGTGTCAGAATCGATGGAAACGTCACGGTAAGCGACGCCACGAGCGGGTCGAACGACCACTCGTCGTTCACAAGAGCACGGGCCGTTGTCGCCGTGAGCACAAAAGGTTTGCGTCGCAGGGTAAGGGAGGCACGATATCGCTCATCGAGTGGAGGCAACACCGCTGCGAGCGTGAGCTGTTGCACTTCATTAGCCCGTACCGCGAGAGTTCCGGAGAGTTCGTGCTTCCGCACGTACTCGTCACTATCCCAGTCTATCGAACCACTAACGTAGCGCGGCTCTCCATCGACAACCTCGTCAAAGGTGTACCGATAGAGCAGCAGCTCGGTACTATACTGAACTCTCGACTCTTCAAGCGCCGGTACGTAGAGCAGAGGATTCACAGTCAAAATGTTTGTGTTTCCCAACGAAACGCTTGTGAACTCATATGCCTTCGCCTCGAGGGCGTCCCACGCAGCGTCGTCCACCGTCGGAGCGCGATCGAAGTTCGTTCGCTGTTGCGCATTGAACGAAAGTGAGCTCGCGAGATCGAGAAACGAATCGAGCACTCCGATCGAAAGTCCGTTCGTAGCAAACACTTGCGCAGAGGAACTGCGATGCCGAATCCCAAAATCGACATCCTCGGGCAGCTGCCACTCAGTTGCGTCAAACTCATGATCGATCCAGTAGCGTGGGTTGACGAGATACGACACGTCCGCAGAAAAGCCGGCGGGAACGAGAGCGATAGCCGGTAGGGATGGCTGAAGGGGGGGGGCGACGATTGCGGCGGAATCATCCTCCTCGATCGAGATCGGCTCCTCTTCGTCTTCGCTCCATGGAGAAGAAATCGGCGGGAGTTGCTCGTCTGGATCATCCCGACGAACCGCCTCGCGCGGATACTCGTAGAGAGTACCCGACAATCTGCCGCCGATATCGGGGAGACGCATAGTCGTAGGATAGAAGAAGGCAGCTTCGGGGCTCTGATCGGCGAGAAGAATTTCATCTTCGAGCAGCGAGATCGGCACCGGCCGGCTCGAGAACCGAAGCGAGAGAACGGGGGCGTCAAATCTACCGGAGGTTACAAAGCTCGGCAAAGAGCCGGCTGAAGGATTGTACGAGGCGGCGAGCGTCCAGGTCAGGTTGGTGATTTGCGCGGGGGGGGGCATAAAATCTCCCTGACCCAGGATCCCTGCCCAATCCATCTGTTCGGCGCGGTTTCCAAAGTCGACGAGAAAGCGCTGGTCGCTATACCATGCGTAGTTCACGTTGGCGGCCCACCCGCCCTCGGCGAGTGAGCTCGCGAAAGAGAGGCCAAATCGAAATGGAAGCGAGAGCGAGCCAAGACTTGTCTCGTTCCAGTCGATGCCTGCGTCACCGTCGGCCACGAAATACGGCGTGTAGCCGCTGGCGGTGAGATACAGATGCCGGCTTGCCGCAAGAGCCGCGTAAAAGTCGATATCCCGTAACGGAGCCGCCTCCGGGAGTTCTCCCTCCACCCCGGCGAAGGCGCCGAGTTTTGTGTAGAGATCGACCATCAGTCGAACAGTCCCCTCAGGCGGCGGCTCTGCGCTTGCGTCTGTTCGCGCGAGAAAGAGGCCGTCGCGCTCAAGCCGCGTTGGCGACCCATCGCCCTCAGTCAGTTGCAAGAACGAGAAGGCGGACTCCCGCTCTTCAGGCTCACCGCGGAGGTACGTCGTCGTCTGGATGTACCATCCCGAACGATCATTCGATCCTATCGACGGATTGAAGAAGAGCCGATTACCAGGACGAAAGAAGAACGGAAAGTAGAAGAGAGGAACGCGCCCGACGTAGAGTGTGGCGTTACTGAGCCCCCACTCGCCTGGCGCAAGCACCCAGATCTTGCGCGCGCGAATGTGATAGTTCGGCGGGTTCGCCTGGGAACTCGTTACACGACCATTGTCGAGAACGATGACGTCGTCCTCCGAACGTGTGATGTACTCGCCTGCAAACTCAAAGTCGACGGTCTCTCCCTCGATCTGCTGCTCTCGCTCGGTCTGCCCTCGAATGAATGCCCCCTCAAATGAGTCAAGCTGAACCGCGAGCGCCTCGCCGACAAAGCGTTCCGTGGTCTCGCCGCGGTCAAGCGTGTAAACGACGGAACCTGACGCAGAGAGGGTGTTCTGCTCTTGGTTGAACGTGATCTCATTGGCACGAATACGATGGGTTCCCTGATTCTCATCGGTAAGCGTAACAACTACGTCACCCGAGAGTCTGATGTAGCGTTCGTCAATCTCGTCGATCGTGAAGTAGCGCGTCCGACTCGCCGAATCGATTACGATCGACCTCCCCGTCTGCTCCTGCCCCGTTGGGGGAGCGAACTCTTCGCGAGCACTCTGCAGCTCCTCCGGACTGACCTCGTAGAACTGTGCGAGCCGCCGCTGCAGCGCCGAACGCTCGCCGTCGACAGGGAGCCCAAGTGATTGAAGCCATGCGACAAGCTCGTAGAAGCCCGCCGAGGCGATATCTCTCGCGATTGTCTGTTCGAAGAGATCTTGCTCGCCGCCACCCGTCGGTTCCGAGGGGGCGGATGCTCCTTGCTCCGCCTCCGGCTCCGAGGTGGGTTGAACAGGAGAGTCCGGTTCGCTGGGCTCGAGATCTTGGCCCCGGACCACCAACGGGCTCGAGCCGAGCAGGAGCGCGGCGTTGAGCAGCAGAATGCACGCGCTCCTTCTCATACGCTCCGCAAGAGGAGGAGATCCTTGAGGAATTTTCCGGTGAATGAGGTGGGATGCGCGGCGATCTCTTCCGGGCTTCCCGTCGCGACGAGATACCCGCCCTCGTCTCCTCCTTCAGGTCCGAGATCGACGATGTAATCCGCTTGCGCGATCACGTCGAGATTGTGCTCAATGAGCAGCACCGTGTTTCCCTTGTCTGCAAGGAGTTGAAGGACCTCGAGCAGCTTCCGAACATCCTCGAAGTGCAGGCCCGTCGTCGGCTCGTCTAGAATGTAGATTGTCTTGCCTGTCGCACGTTTGCTCAGCTCGAGTGAGAGCTTCACCCGCTGCGCCTCGCCACCCGAGAGCGTGAGAGCGCTCTGACCGAGCTTGACGTAGTCGAGACCGACGGCGTTGAGCGTCTCGAGACGCTTTTGCACGGCATGAATGG
>JBMCTC010000203.1:0-5993 GCA_048624115.1 Spirochaetota bacterium | reverse complement strand
GTCATCGACGTTGATATCGAGTTGATAGAATCGATTAAAGAGCACGAGACCTGAGGCACCTGCAGAGACCAGGCGGTCGGCAGTGGCGCTCATGCTCGTGAAGTAGGGACCAACTTTGACGGCGATTGGAAGGCTCGTCTCCGAGCGCACCTGCCGCACGATTCCAAAGTACTCTTCCTCGATCTCGACACTCGGTTGCGCGGTTCGGGGCATCATCGCGATGTTGAGCTCGATCGCATCGGCGCCTGCGCCTTCGATCTGTTCGCCAAAGGTGGACCACCAGCGTGGTGAGCGGCAATTCACGCTGGCGATGACCGGTATGTCGGTCTCCTTCTTGGCGCTCTTGATCAGGTCGAGGTAGTCTCGCGGGCCGAGGTACTTGCCCATTTGCTCGATGTACTCGGCCGCCTCCGGATGCGCGCCAAAATCAGCCTGAGCCGGGTCCTGGCCGGTATCTGCCTCGATTTGCTCTTCGAAGAGCGACTTCAGGACGATCGCGCCTGCGCCTGCCTCTGCAACCTTCATTACGCCGTCAATGCTACCGGTGAGATTGCTGCTCGAGACAATCACCGGATTCTTGAGCTCGAGACCGAGATATGTGACCGAAAGATCAGCCATCGAAACCTACCTTTGATTTGTGCTCCGTGATTATTGTAGGTTGAGAGTATACAAGCGTACAAAGCAGTACGCAACCAAAGAGGGTTTTTCATGGAGGAGTGGGACATCGTCATAGTCGGCGCGGGTATTGCCGGCGTTTCCGCGATTCGTACGCTTGTTGCAGGTGGGTACAACGGGAAGGTGCTCCTCATTAATGCGGAGCGCACCGTTCCCTATAAACGCACTAAACTCAGCAAGCACATTGCCGACGGATCGAAGGCCGCGCAGTTCGCGCTCGAGCAGCCCGACTGGTACGAACAGAACAACATCACGCTCAAGTCCTCGACTACGGTCCGCCACATTGATGCCGGCGCGCACGAGTTCGTTCTGGCTGACGGGAGTCGTCACAGCTACAAGAAGATGATTCTCGCGACGGGAGCCCGGCCTTCGTATCCAAAGGCAACGACGCCCGAGAGTGCCGACTCACTTCTCGTTGTTCGCTTGGAACGCGATATCGAGAATCTGCGAAAGGCCGTAAAGCACTCAAAGCGAGTCTTGGTCGTTGGCATGGGGGTGCTTGCCGTCGAGGTGGCGGCGGAGTTGCGTGCAATGAAAAAGCAGGTGACGCTTGCAGGTGCTACCGCGCAGCTCATGCCTCGGCATCTCAACCCGAGGACGGCGGAAATCCTCGAGGATCTGTTGCGCGCTCGTGATATCAAGCTCAAGTTCAGCGAAGAGGTGCTCAAGGTCGAGCCGCGTCGAAAGGGTGGCGTTTCGGTCACCATGCTTCGTGACACACTACGTTTTGATGCTGCCGTTCTCTGCGTGGGCGTCAAACCGGATACGGCGTTAGCTGAAGACGCGGGGCTCGAGATAGGGGTCGGTATTCGCGTAAACGAGCAATTGCAGACAAGCAATCCCGACATCTACGCGGCAGGCGATTGCGCGGAGCATGCGGACGGCTCGGTGACCGATCTCTGGCACGCGGCCGAATACCAGGGCGAGATTGCCGCGAAGAACGCCTCAGGCGAGAGCGTTGCATATGACGGGCTCCTGTTCAGGCTCAAACTCGAAGTGTTTGACAACTACTTCTTTTCCATAAACAAGCCACGGGATCCCCTGGCGGTCGAGATCGTAGAGAGTGAGATCGACAAACTCTATCAATGTTTCTTCTTCGAGGAGGGGAAGCTCACGGGCGCGATTATGGTGAACGACAAGGATCGCGCCAAGGAGTATCAGCAGGCAGTACGCGAGAGCTGGGAGAAGCAGCACGTTCTCGAACACTTCGATCGTGCTCCCGTGATCGATTGAGCCGTTCCGTCCCCGATCGCGCACCTGCCGCACAAAAAAAAGAGCCGCCCGGTGGGAACCCACAGAGCGGCCGTTTCTACACGAAGGTAGGTAGCTACTTACTTCACCTCGATCCGCTGACTTGATTCCCAGAGGCCGTGGATGTTGCAGTAACTCGTCGCAAAGAGCGTACCCGATGTCTTGATCTTCACGAGCGACTCGCAGGAGGGCTCGGTGTAAACGGAACCCTCGTTTGCGCCCTTGACGGATGCGCCATGCGCGGCGAATCGGCTCTTGGAGATCTGGTAGGGAAACTTGTCGTCGTCCGGCTTGAAGGTGAGCTCGATCCACTCAATGTGGTGCTCGGTGGTGTTCGGGTGCGCGATTTCCTTATTGACATTGTGAGGACCCGACGGTAGGTTAAATAGGACTCAGGGAGTCCTATTTTTATGGTACGAATTGCAAAAGCTGTGGAATACGGACTCGCCGCCATCCAAGAGATGGACCGGCGACAGGATTTAGTCACGGCACGCGACATCAGTGAAGCACTCGATCTGCCCTCAGGGCTGCTTGCGAAAGTGATGCAGCGCCTCTCTGCCGCAGGCATCATTGCGAGTGTTCAGGGCGTTCGCGGCGGATATCGGCTTGTCGTTGCCCCGGAGCGTCTGAGTTTTCTCGATCTCGTCGAGGCAATTGAGGGGCCCTACAGGTTCTCTTCCTGCGAGTCGGGACAGGGAAGCTGCGCGAGAGAGGCCGAGTGCTCGGTAGCCGAGCCGGTGAGCCGAATGGGCGCACGAATTACCGCGGTTCTTGCGGAGACCAGCGTCGCGGCGCTTCTCGAACGAGAAGTGATAGAGGAGAACCAACGTTGAAGAGCACGCAGCAAATAACGATCACAAACCTCGGTGAACAGACCCGGCCCGATTTTCCGGTTCTCAAGCAAGCGATGAATGGAAAGCCGCTCATCTACCTCGACAACGGCGCAACCTCTCTCAAACCGCAGGCCGTTATCGATCGAGAGGTCGAGTATCTCACGACCCTCGGCGCGACCATTCACCGTGGTGTCTACGAGTTCAGTCAACGCGCCACCGCCGAGTACGACGCGGTCCGTGAGCAGGTAAAGGCGTTTATCGGGGCGAGAACTGAGGGCGAGATCATCTTCACCAAGAGCGCCACCGAGGCGAGTAACATCATCGCGCGTTCCTGGGGCGACGCCTTTCTCAACCCGGGCGATCACATTCTCACGACCGAGCTCGAGAACCACGCAAACCTCATCCCCTGGCAGGAGGCGGCAAAGCGCAACGGCGCCGAGCTCGACTTCGTAGACCTCGGGCCGAACGGCGAGATCTCGGTAGAGGAAGTAGACAACGCGCTCACCGAGCGAACGAGGGTGGTCGCGGTTACCGGCATGTCGAACGTGACAGGCTACATCCCCCAGATCGCGGAGATCGCCGAAAAGGTGCATGCGGCGGGAGCGATCTTGATCGTAGACGGTGCGCAGCTCGTGAGTCATCACCCTGTCGATGTCGAGGCGCTCGACGTAGACTTTTTGACCTTTAGCGCGCACAAGATGTGCGGGCCCACCGGGGTGGGGCTCCTATACGGAAAGAAACACCTCTTAGACGTTATGCAACCGTTCTTGTACGGCGGCGACATGATCGTGCGCGTGAAACGGGAAGAATCGACCTACAAAGGAATCCCCGACAAGTTCGAGCCCGGTACACCCAACATAGCAGGCGTCATCGGCCTCGGAGCCGCAATTGATTATTTGAACAGCATCGGCATGGAGCGAATAGCACGGCACGAGACGGAGCTCGCCGGCTACGCCCGTGAGCAACTCGAGGCACTCGAGAAGATCACAACCTACGGACCTCCGGGGGCCAACGCGGGGGGGATCGTCAGCTTCAACATCGGAGACATCCACCCCCACGACGCCGGGTCCATTCTTGACGCCGAGGGAATCGCCGTGCGCGCAGGCTTTCACTGTGCACAGCCGTTTATGCGCTATCTTGGTATTCACGGAACCGTCCGCGCAAGCTTCTATCTGTACAACACCCGCGAGGATGTCGACGCCCTGATCGCGGGACTTGCCCGCGTAGAGGAGATATTTGGATGAACATCGGAGACGACCTCTACCAGGAGATTATCCTGGATAACTATAAGAGCACCAAGAACCGCCGCCCGCTCGAAAACCCGAGCCACTCGCAGGAGGGCGTGAACCCCTCGTGCGGCGACGACATCGAGCTCTTTATAAAGACCGACGGGCAAGTCATCACCGACGTGAGTTACGACGGCATGGGTTGCTCGATTTGTCTGGCGAGCGCGAACATGCTCTGCGAGGCGCTCAAAGGCTCGACCGTCGACGAGGCAAACGAGCTTCTCGATCGTGTCAAAGGAATGCTCACCCGCAAAGAGGCGCCGGAGTTTCCCGAGAAGGCTGAGGATCTCGAGGCGATTCAGGGCGTTGCCGACTACCCGGTTCGCGTCAAGTGTGCGCTGCTCTCGTGGAACACGCTCGGGCAGATCCTCGAGCAGATCCGCGCGGCCGGGTAGCTCGCCGTCGCGTTTTTGCTCCGCTCCGCTCACCGCTTTCGCCCGGCGCCGTCGGGTAACGCCACGCGCGCCGTTGACGCTCCGAGGGCCCTTGGGTAGGCTCAACCCCGGAGGATAGTAATGTACAAAGTCGTTTTGCTTCGCCACGGCGAAAGCGTATGGAACAAAGAAAATCGATTCACCGGCTGGACCGACGTAGACCTTTCTGAGCGCGGCCAAGTCGAAGCCACCAACGCAGGCGAAGTCCTCAAAGCCGAGGGCTACGTCTTCGACATCGCCTTTACGAGCGTCCTGCGCCGCGCGATCAAGACACTTCACATCGCCCTTGACGTCATGGACCAACACTGGATTCCCGAAGTCAAAGACTGGCGATTGAACGAACGTCACTACGGCGCGCTGCAGGGTCTAAATAAGGCCGAGACTGCCGAGAAGTTCGGCGACGAGCAGGTGCACGAGTGGCGCCGAAGCTACGCGACGCCGCCGCCTGCCCTCGAAGAGGACGACGAGCGCTTCCCCGGCAAAGACCCCCGCTACAAGGATTTGGACCCGGCCGATGTCCCCAAGACCGAGTGCCTCAAAGACACGGTTGACCGTTTCCTGCCCTACTGGCACGAAAAGATCGCCCCAACGATCAAGTCGGGCAAACGCGTCATCATTGCCGCTCACGGCAACAGCCTCCGCGCGCTGGTCAAGTACCTCGACGAGATCAGCGACGAGGACATCCCCGGCCTCAACATTCCGACCGGCGTCCCGCTCGTCTATGAGCTCGACGAGGACCTCAAGCCGATCAAGCACTACTACCTCGGCGACCCGGAGGCCATCGAAGCCGCCGCGAACGCGGTCGCAAACCAGGGAAAGGCAAAGTAAGCATCACAATCGAAGAGGGGGAACGGCCAAGCCCGTCTCGGCCGTTCTTGTCGGTTCGCACGACGGCTCCCGCACCCTCGCCGTTCCCCCTCGCTGCGGCCGGGCTTTTCCGCGCGGCTTTCCCGGCTTGCTCCGCGCCGCCGGGCCGCGCGGGCCCGTCCTCCGCTACCCCCAGGTTGGAAGGCGCGTCGCCCGCTTGACGTTAGTCCGTCAATCGGACTAACCTACCGTCCATGATCAAGGTAAACGTCCACGACGCAAAGACGCATTTCTCGTCGCTTCTGGACCGTGCGCACGCCGGGGAAGAGATCATCCTCGCGAAGGCCGGCGTTCCTTACGCCCGGCTCGTACCGCTCGAACCTGCACATCCGCGCGTTCCCGGTCGCTACTCCGACAACGTCCCCGCGGACTTCAACGAGCCTCTGCCACCTGAAGAGCTTGACGCGTGGGAAGCGTAAGCGTCTTGCTGGATACGCACGCGCTTCTGTGGTGGTGGTCGCATCCGGATCGATTGACCGACCGGGCTCGCGACCTCATTGCCGACCCGTACTCCGCCGTATGCGTGAGCGCTGCATCTGCCTCGGAGATCTCTACGAAACACCGCATTGGAACATTGCCGAGTGGTGGCGCGATCATCGATACCTGGGACGAGCGATTATCCCGCGACCGCTTCTCCGAGATCGCCG
>JBMCTC010000202.1:0-6052 GCA_048624115.1 Spirochaetota bacterium | reverse complement strand
GTAGGGACCCCCGTCGGATGCCCATTCAGCGCGCTCGGCAATATGGTAGATGGTCGATGATCGTGAGGCCATGCGTCACTCTATCACGGCGCTTGTACCTTGCAGACTACTCTCGGCGTACCCGCTCGATCATGCCCCGCAAGATCAATGGCGCAACGATCGCCGTCACAAGGGAAACAAACACCATGCCTGCGTACGCCTGCGTCGGCGCGGCCCAGTCGCCCAAGCCCCGCGCTTTGTCCATGACAATCATCGTAATCTCGGCGCGGGGAACCATACTCACGCCGATCGCGGCTGCTCCGGTCGCCGAGGTAAAGAAGCGAGCGACTCCCCAGTTTGCCAAGAGTTTTCCGACCACCGCGGCTGCAAGCAATAACAGACCTGGAACGAGTGCTTCGAGCGCAACCCCGAGCTCGAGCGAGAGACCGATGCCGATAAAGAAGAACGGCACGAAGAGGTCGTAAATCGTGTCAAACGCGATGTGTTGGCGTAGAGCGGCAGGGTCGCCGCTAAAGGCAAGCCCTGCAAGGAATGCGCCGATTGCCACCGAAAACCCGAGCAGTCCCGCAACAGCGGCAATGATTATAGAGATTGCCACGACCGAAACGAGAGCGGCCGCCGGCGACTCGAATCGCTGCAGGCCCTCTCGCAGCCGGTGTTCCAGGTAGCGGCTGAAGAGAAGGCAGAGTGCCGCGAATGCCACGAGTTTGGCGAGGGTCCATCCAAGCCTCGTGAGGATTGTAGGCAACAGTGCAGCGTCGCTTGAGTCGCGCAGCACCGGCATGATCGCAAAGAGGATGGCCATGAGCACCACGGCGCTGATATCGTCCAGACTCGCTATCCCCAGGAAGAGCCTACCGTCCTTGCTCTGCTCTGCTTCGCGCCCCTCCCAGACAGCCACCGAGATACCGACGCTCGTCGCCGTAAGCGCCACGGCAATCACCAGGGACGGGATAAGCGATAGGTCGATGATCCAACGCGCGACTGCAAAGCCCGCTCCGCCGGCAATAACGACGTTTGCCGCCCAGATCGCACACACCGGGCCAAGCTGCTTCACCAGCTTCGTGACATCGGTATGCATGCCGGCTTGAAACAACAAGGCCACAACGCCCAGCGTGCCCAGCACATCAAAAAGCACCGCTAACGACTCCGGCAATCCGCCCGCCGCAGCAAAACCACCATTGATACCGATACCAATGAGCAGAAACGCCACCATACCCGGAAGCCCGATCTTTCGCGCCGCGCTTCTGCCGAGCATCGCAAAGAACAGGACTGCAGCAATCACAAGAATGACAAGTGGCTCGTTGACGGTGACGTGTCCCATAGGCCTACCGTTATCCTACGGCGATCTGCGTGTTCGTCAAGGCGGGACGTGCGAATACCACTCGCGCCATAGTCGCAATCAAGTGGCTTCCCGCGTGAGCGCCGCATGAGTAAGATGAATTATGGCAAGCAAGCAACTGAGACGATCAAAGTCGGACGGGATTATTACGGGACTGTGCGCGGGAATCGGCGATTACTTCGGCATCGATCCGTGGATCGTGCGTATCATCTTTATAATCTCTGCGATAGGGTTTATCCCCTACCTTATCTTGAGCATCTTCATTCCATCGAGATAGATACCCATCAGCCTCTCGCATATCGCGCCACCACGGGCGTGCTCGGGAGTTTTTCGCCCCCTACTCCCCAAACGCATACTCAAGCGTTTTCCACGCCGGGTTCGCAATCACGCTCTCCTTCCAGGCGTCAATCTCGTCGGGGAACTCAGCTGAAACACCACCGAGCGTGGTCAGGCCAAACTCGGCGTTTCCGGTCGCAGGATCCTGGTCGGTGATTGCAAACGCCTTGAAGCGCGGGAACCGCGGCAGGTAGTCGGCGAACTCCCGACTGATCTGATCCGCCCGGCTCGTCGAACGCATGCTAATGCTGTACTCAGGAGAGAAGAACGGGCGTTGGGTGACTTCGCCCCACGCCTCATACGCTTTTTCAAACATGTCCTTGAGCGACGCAAAGTCATCGTGATGAAGGCTCTTGCCGACCCAGTCGATGTAGCGATCACCCGGGTAGTACCACTCAGGCTGATTCCACGCTGCGGTCGCCTCGACAAGTTGCTCTTCACCTCTCGCCGGCGTGGAAGACAAGAATCCGGAGGAACCGTACATAAACCAGCTCGGGTCGGTCACCCCTTCATCCTCGAACAGCTCGATCACGTGGATGAACGCGTCGCGGACTCGCTCCGGGCCGTCCGGGTGTGTGGGATCTCCGTAGTGTGTGAAGAGATCCGCGGCCGCGGGAACGTCCATGTCGAAAGGAATCTCCGGATCGGGGAGTGCGGCGTGGCGCCCCTCAGGGCCAAAGCTGTAGAAGGCGTTGTTGTCGAACTCGCCAAATAGGGTGAGCATTACAGGTAGCTCAATCCGGTCGACAGCGCGCGCAAAGTCGCGGATGTGGTCATCGTACGTTCCGTCGAGAATGTCCTGTACATTCGGAATCGAGGCGTAGGCGTTCCCCGGCACGTCGTAGTTGGGAAGCGGCATTGCCCATGTGAGTGCGATGGTCGTTCCCGGCGAGAAGACTACGTTAAAGAACTCATATGCGTCGTGGGGAATTGGATCAACGGCAAGCTTCCGGCCATTTGGCTCTGCTGCGGAAACGTCGATGATCCAGTCGGCAAACACGTGGACGAGTGCCGGCGCGGCGCCCATCTTCTGGGAGTGGGTGTAGTAGTCGTCCTCACCGAGCAGGAATATCCCCGCGAGCCCCGCGTCTGCCACATCCGCCTGGGGCGCACGCACGGAAGCCCGTGATCCGCACCCTCCAGTCGTGGTCGCAATCACGAACAAAATAAGCACCGCCTCGGCTCGCATCATCTCTCCCCCGCTGCCCAACTACCCCTGCGCCGCCCAGAGATCCTGCCCGGCCGAGAAGAGCCGTACCCGCCGCAGCACCGGTGGAGCGAGCGTGCTCGTGAAGCGAATGCGCAGGCTCGAGGCAATAGCCCCCTCGAGGGGCACAATCGCGCGCGCGCCGATGGTAGCGCCACGATGCCACTCGTGCCAGCCACCCCACCGCTCCACGTCAATGGAGAACGAGCCGACGCGCTGGCCAAGCTCTATTGCCTCTTCGATCTGCACGCCCCGAATCCGCTCGGCGGCAGAGAGCCGAAAGGTAACCGAGGGCTCGTCCGCCGTGGCCGCCCAGAAGGTGTCGTCGCGCCCGTCGGTTAGCGCGCCGGCGTCTTCAGGGCCGCCCTCGACCGTGACCTCCACGTCCGGAGCCAGATCAATGGCCGTAAACCGTCGGATTCGCTCGCCCATCTCCATGAGTTCGAGCACGTCACCGGTAGGGATAAGACCCTTGTGGTTGGGCGGCAAGTTGAGATTCAACCCAGCCCCGCGTCCAACACTGTTGAGCCACGTCGTGAAGAGCTCCTCTCCGGTTCGGCTTCGCTCGGTCGGATGGAAGAACCATCCCGGTCGAATGCTCACATCGACCTCGACCGGCCTCCAGGAATCGCCGCCGCGGCTACCGAGAGTCAGCTGCTCCGTGTCTGCCGCGAGGCCAAACGCGTCGCGTGAGGAATCAACCTTGGCCCAGCTCGATATGCCGAGGAAGCCGCTCTCGTTGCGACACCATCGCACGTCGGGACCACGATCGCTGAAAATGACTGCGTCGGGCTGATGCTCCCGCATCATGGCAAAGAGCTCTTCAAAACGGTAGTAGGTCGATGCGTCAATCGATCGCTTCTCGCGCGCACCACCGTAGTAGCCGTCGCCGCCGTTCGCGCCGTCGAGCCAGAGCTCGCAGAGCGGGCCGTATTCGGTAAGGAGCTCCTTCCACTGCTCGTGGTAGACGGCGACGTACTCGTCGCGACCGTACTCGGGATGATTGCGATCCCACGGTGAACAATAGAGACCGAGGCCAATGCCGCCGCGAGCGCACGCGTCGGCGAGCTCTCGGACCACATCACCCTTACCGTCGCGAAACGGACTTGCGCTTACGTTGTGCGTTGTCGTCTTTGTCGGCCACAGGCAAAACCCGTCGTGATGCTTTGCCGTCAGAATAAGCGCCTCGAGCCCCGCCGCCTTCGCAGCCGCGACCCATTGATCGCAGTCGAGCTCGTGCGGAGCAAAGATCGCCGGCGACTCGTCTCCGTATCCCCACTCCCGGTCGGTGAAGGTGTTCACGGTAAAATGAATAAAGCCGTACAAGGGGCGGCGGTGCCAAGCAAGTTGTCGTTCTGAGGGCACAGCCCCGTGCGGTTGTAGAGCCATCATCGTCTCCTCTATCGGTGAGGCAGTCTACCCGATCTCCGGTGTGGTGTCACTGAGCTTGGGGATGACGATGGGCTAACCGCCGCAGGGACAGGAGGTTACCCGGATTCTGGTGATCAAGGCAAAAGCAATGCCGTATCTCGTTGCGATGCCGAAACTTCCGAGACTATTATCCCCACGGTGCGTGACACTCTCCACGGAAAACGTTGTGCCGCGCGACCAGTCACATACAACGCGCGACGAACAGCCAAACCACCCTTCCCCTCGCACCTCTCGGACCAGTAGGTTGAACCCATACGACCATTCGTATAACCAGAAGGAGGCGCAATGGCGCATGCAGACAACCTCGCGAATGCGGGTAACGATACACCAGTTTCATTGGTAGATACCGAGTGGCTTGCCGAGCGGCTCGGAAGCGACGAGATTCACATCGTCGACTCTCAGCCCGATGTGCACGACTACTTCACCGAGCACATTCCCGGTGCCTACTACCTCAACGACAAGGCGCTTCGAGTGCCTAAGAACGGCATCCCGGCGGCGTACATTCCCGACGAGGCGATGAAGCTCATTCTCGGTCGGGTCGGCATCGACGGCACAAAGACAACCGTCGTCTACACCTCTCCCGGAGTCTTTAGCGGCTACGGCGACGGCCTCGAGCAGACCATGCTCGCCTACACCATGGCGCGCTTCGGCCACAACGACGTTCGAATCCTCGATGGAGGCCTGCCCAAGTGGAAGGACGAGGGCCGGCCCCTCTCCCAGGAGTATCCAAACGGCCGGACCGTCGACTTCGCCCTCGATGTGCGAAGCGAGTACGTGATCGAGTTTGACGAGCTTGTAGAGATCAAAGACCGCGACGATGTGCTCCTGCTCGACAACCGCCCGCCCGGCATCTACAAGGGCCGCGGCCCCTGGCCCAAGCAGGGACACATTCCCGGCGCAGTCAACCTACCGTGGATCAATCTCATGACGGCTGAGAACTCGCGCCTGCTCAAATCCGACGACGAGCTTCACGCCATCGTCGAGCAGGTGGGCGCCTCCCCCGAAAAGACAGTCATCTGCTCCTGCGGCACGGCCCGCGAAGCAACTGCCGCGTTTATGTTCTTCAAGTGGTACCTCGGCTACCCCAAGGTCCGCGTCTACGAAGGATCATTCACCGAGTGGGTTCACAAGGACCAGCCGACCGTCCGCGGCGGCAGCCCCTACGGGAAAGAACAGTAAGGAGAGAGGAGGGGGAGCGCCTCTGTTCGTCGGGCTATCAACACCCCGCGCCACCGTGCGGCAGCCCTCGCTGCTCCCCCTCGCTCCGCACCGGGTCCGGCTGCGCCGGACCGCGCCGTGCCTACCGGGCTCCGTCACCTCCGCCCTGCACGGCGCTCCCGGTGCTCCGCTACCCCCACTTGACGAACGGTTCTTCGTTCCGAACCGGATGAGCGCTGCGCGGCTCAATATGCCGGGGCGCTCTTTGCTCCCCGGTCACCCGGCCCGACCGCCGCCAATCGAAGCGGAGGGTAGTCGGTATCGAGCAGCGAGCGGTCACCCGTCGCTGCGATTCGATCCCACATCAGCTCGGTCATCTCAGCGTGCAGCTCGCTGAAGTTCGGATCTCCAGCAAGATTTTCTAACTCCGAACGATCGGATTCGAGATCGTACAGCTCATCCTCGTCGAACCCGTTGAACACGAGTTTCCATCGCCCATTCCACACGACTCGTTGCGTAAAGATCACGCGGCCGCCATCGGACTCAGCAAACCCAATAGCATAGTCTCCATCGTTCTC
>JBMCTC010000201.1:0-6065 GCA_048624115.1 Spirochaetota bacterium | reverse complement strand
ATCAAAGCGCATGCCGCCCTCGGCAATGCGATCAAGGCCGGGTGTCTTGTTCACCCGACTCCCGTAGCAGCTCATTGCCTGGCTCGCGTGATCGTCGGTCATAATAAAGATGATATTCGGTCGAGATGTCATGCTGGCTCCTGGAGGTAATGACCCATTTTATCGTGATACGATCGGCAATAGAAGTGTCGACGCCACCATTCAACGCAGGAACCGTCAGGTATGCACATTTTTGCGCTTTACGTGCACAATCTCAATATGGAATAATAACAAGAAGAAGCTGCCGAGCCTCAAATTCCTCTAATCAAGGAGGATGAAGCTCGATAGAAGGGAGAGACTAGTTGAGCAGCAGCCGGAGCAGGATCGTCATTGTAGAAGACGAGCTCATTGTCGCGCACAGCATCCAAATGCGTCTCGAACTGTATGGCTACGAAGTTGCCGGTATCGCCAAGAGTGGCGAGGATGCCCTTGAAATGCTCGAGTCCGCCGCCCCGGAGCTAATCCTGATGGACATTCGCCTCGCGGGAATACTCGACGGCATAAGCACGGCAGAAGAGATCCGAAAAAACCGCGACGTCCCCATCATCTTCCTCACGGCGTACTCCGACGACGATACGCTCGCGCGCGCGAAGATTGCCGAACCATTCGGCTACATCATTAAGCCCTTCGAGACGCGGGAGCTCGTCAACAACATCGAAATCGCCCTCTATCGAAAAAAGATGGCAGATCAGCTCTCGGCAAGCGAGGCTCGCTTTCGAGGGCTCTTCGAGAATGCTGTTATTGGTTTGATCCTGGTCGATGCTTCCGGCACGGTAGTCGAGGTCAATCGCCGGATGGTGGATTTGCTCGATTGCAGCCGCGAGGAGGCCCTCGCCTCCGATGGGCCGCTCGCAAGGATCGTCCGCAAGCACGCCGGGGCGAACGGCACGGAGCCTTCAGAGCCGGGAGCCAGAAGTGAAGTTGAAATCGAGACCTCTGCAGGCGTACCTCGACTCTTTCAAGTAACCTCCGCTGAGATCCCAAAGGGAACAAATGCCGAGCCGTTCGTCGCACACTTCGTCGAGGACGTGACCGAACTTCGACGCTACGAACGAGACCTCGAGGACCGGCAACGGGCGCTTCGAATGCTCTTTTTGAATGAGGAGTCGATTCGCGAAGAGGAGCGAACCCGCCTCTCGAGAGACATTCACGACGTGCTCGGGCAAATGCTCACGGCGCTCAAAATGGACTTGCATTGGCTCAACTCACACTCGAAACCGGAACCGCAGGGATCGGTCTCCGGGATGATTGGTCAGGTAGACGACATGATCAAGTTCGTGAAGAAGCTCTGCTCAGAGTTGCGAGACAACGTCCTTGACGTTTTTGGGTTTGATGTCTCGCTCGACGAACACCTCAACCAGTTTATGCAGCGGACGGGAGTTGAAGTCTCCTACGAGAACGAGTGCGGTGATATCACACTTGCACGCGACAAGGAAATTGCGCTGCTTCGCATCATTCAAGAGGCACTGACGAACGTGGCCCGCCATGCCGATGCGACTCGCGTGGTGGTCCGGGCAGCTTGCCACGACGGTACCGTGCAGTGGGACATTCGAGACGACGGGTGTGGGTTTGATGCCGATGAGCAGGACCCCGGTGAGTCACTCGGACTCTTGGGAATGAAAGAACGCGCCACAAGCTGGAACGGGAGCGTGCGTGTGACGAGCAAAAGTGGAGAGGGCACGATAGTAACCGTGCTTGTTCCGCTCGAAGACAAGGTCCCCTCATGATTCGAGTGTTTGTTGCCGACGACCATGCCGTCGTACGTGCCGGGATCATCCGCATCGTCCGCGAGGACCCGATGCTCGAGATCGCCGGTGAAGCGTCCTCGGTATCGGAACTGCTAAACGTAGCCCACAAGATAGACTTTGACGTCTTGCTCCTCGATGTAAATATGCAGGGCCAAACGAGTCTCGAAGCCCTCAAGACCATCAAGGCGAACGCTCCAGCGAAGGCAATCCTCGTCTTGTCGATGTATCCTGAAGAGCAGTACGCAATTCGATTCCTCAAAGCCGGGGCCTCTGGATACCTCACGAAGGAAGCGGCGCCCGACGAGTTGGTGCAGGCTATTCGAAAGGTTGCGCGAGGCGAGCATTTCTTGACACCTGAGCTCGCGGAGGCGGTTGTCTTTGGCAAGTCTTCGGTAGAGCGACCTGCCCACGAAGATCTCTCCGATCGCGAGTATGAGGTGCTCGTTGGGATTGCCCGAGGCAAGCGTATTCGCGACATCGCAGATGAACTCTCACTAAGCGAGAAAACGGTCAGCACCTATCGAACTCGCGTTCTTCGCAAACTCGACTGCTCGAGCAATGCCGAACTCGTGGGCTACGCGTTGCACCATCACCTCCTCACGTAGGCGCAATGCGCCCCTCATCAACGGGGCCTTCCCCGCAAGCCCTGCCGGCGTGTAGGCATTTCTCCTACAAAAAGAATGGAACTTTCCTGATCGTATTCCCTGTTATCTTACGTTAATCTCCACAGAAGCCACAGTGTCTTATGACTCTATTATCACCAATAATTGGTGATGGAGCACATATAGGCGGCATTTCCGCAGAAAAGGGAGAAAGACAAACGATGGCACAAATGAAGATGAGAACCAAGATCACGTTTGGGTTTGCCTCGGTACTGGCGCTACTTGCCGTAGTCGGTGTGGTCTCTGTGATCTACATGCAGCAGGCTGCAACCGGCTTCACTCAGTATCGCGGGTGGGCGCGCGACGCGAATCTCGTAAACGAGATGCAAGAGAGCCTGCTCATGGCACGAATGAACGTGAAGGACTACTTGATCCGAGGCACGCGACAAGAGCAGTTGGGGTTCGAGGAGTACTACGAAGAGAGTCGGGGGTATCTGGAAGAAGCTCAAACGGCAATCCAGAACACTCAGCGCGCAGAATGGGTAGATGAGATCGACACAAGGCTTGGTGCCTACGGCGACTTTTTCAGGGACGTCGTTGGCTATCAGGCCGTGCGAGACGAACACTACGAAGTACTAAACCAGGTGGGTCCTCAGATTGAGCGCGATTTGACGGCAATTCTCACCAGCGCGTCGCAGGACAACGAGATGGACGATGCGTACACTGCGAGCATGGCAATGCGGAGTCTCCTCATCGCACGAATCTATGCGATGAGATTCCTCGAAGACAACCTGGAGGAGAGCGAACAACGAGTGTTGCAAGAACTCGAGACTATGGAAGGTCACTTACAGACGCTCGACGCAGCACTACAAAATTCGACCCGTCGTTCGCACTATCAGGCCGCGGCATCGGGCACAGAAACCTATCTGAACTCATTCCGGCCGTTGGCGCAGGCAATCTATGACCGAAACGAGATCGTCACGAACCGGCTCGATGTAATCGGACCCGAGATCGCCGCCCTTGCTCAGCAGATCATCGATAGCGTAACACTCGACCAGGACACCCTCGGTCCGGAACTCCAAGCCAAGATCCAGATGGCGGTCATCCTGGTTATCGTCGTGTCGGTCGCGGCGATCCTCATCGGCCTATTCTTGGCTCTTATGATAACCAAGAGCATTCTCAACCAGTTGGGAGAGGATCCTCAGGTCATCGAGCGCATCGCGCAACAGATTGCTGCGGGCGATCTCGAGATCAAAACGGTAGACAACGCAAAGGGCGTGTACCAGTCGGTCCAGGAGATGGTCGAGTCCCTTCGCTACAAGGGCAAGCTGCTTGAACAGATGGCCATGAAGGATCTCACGGTTGACATTCGAAAGGCATCCGATCGCGACAGCCTTGGCGAATCGATGACCGTGATGCGCGACAGTCTACGCGATGTGCTTCTCGGGGTACGAACCGCAGTCGAGCAGGTAGCCGCCGGATCAGGACAGGTTTCAAGCGCATCGCAGGATCTCTCGCAGGGGGCAACCGAGAGCGCGAGTTCGCTCGAAGAGATCAGCTCCTCGGTGAACCAGGTGAATGGGCAGGCACGGCAAAACGCAGACAACGCGACTGAAGCCAATGGCATCGCAAAGCAGGCCGCCGAAAACGCGACCTCTGGTAACGAGCAGATGAGCCAACTGAAGGACGCGATGGCGAATATCTCGCACAGCTCGGACGAGATCAAGAAGGTTGTGAAGGTGATCGACGATATCGCATTCCAGATCAACCTGCTCGCGCTCAATGCAAACGTCGAGGCGGCTCGCGCCGGTAAGTACGGAAAGGGATTTGCGGTCGTTGCCGAAGAAGTTCGAAACCTCGCCGTTCGCAGTGCAGATGCAGTACAAGAAACAACGGCTATGGTCGACGAGTCGGTGCGCAACATCGAGACGGGAAATGGGCTTACGGACAAGACTGCAGAGCAGCTCACCGAGATCTTGACCGGCGCCTCAAAAGTGGCGGAGTTCCTCGAAGAGATTGCCGCGGCAAGCAAGGAACAGGCACTCGCAATCGAGCAGGTCACTGACGGCTTGACCCAGGTAGATCAGGTAACGCAATCAAACACCGCAAGCGCCGAAGAGAGCGCAAGCGCTGCTGAAGAGCTCGCAAGCCAAGCAGAAGAACTGCGCGCAAGCATCGCCGATTTCAAGCTCGGAAACGATGCAACCGCGAGTCGGCTCGCGGCGCCCTCGAGCAACGGCAACGGACAGAAGCATGAGTTCCGTTCGGCAGAACCAGCTGAGCAAGAGAAGAGGCGAGAGCCGGTCGCAGTAGGCGCCGCTCACAGGTCAAATGGGAACGGCTCGACATCAGAGCGACCGGAAGAGGTAATCAAGCTCGACGACGACGAGTTTGACCGCTTCTAGAGAACCAAGGTGATTCGATGAGCGACGGGACGACCGAAGGGAAACAAATGACTGCTACGGCATACGCCGTGAATACAGAGAGCGTGGCCACCGAGAGGCGCCTGCGCGTAGCGATTGTTGACGACTCGCTGCCGTTGCAACAACGCCTCGCCGCGCTCATTCCCCAGGACGGCTCGGCCGAGGTCGTCGCCTATGCGGCCTCCGTTTTTGAGGCAATCGGAATGATCTGGGACCTCTCGCCCGACGTGGTGGTTCTGGACTTCCAATTGCAGGATGGAACGGCGCTCAATGTTTTGGAAGGTATCGAAGAGAAGGCTCCGCGACCGTTCGTGATTGTACTCACGAACTACCCGGAGCCCATCTACAGATCAAAGTGTATGGAGGCGGGCGTGTACCGTTTCCTCGACAAGTCTACGGAGTTCGACCAACTCGCGGAAACGATCCGTGAAATCTCAGGAGGAACAGATGGCAACTGAGCAAGATACTCAGCAAGAAGATGATCTCTTCTTAGTCGATGACGAGACCGACAGTGACGCAGAGGACAAGCACCTGCTCTTCCGGCTCGCAGATGAGGAGTACGGTGTGCCCATCGATCGCGTGCAGTCGATTGAGGAACTGCAGAAGATCGTGGCGGTACCGGACATGCCTTCGTACGTTCGGGGCGTAATCAACTTGCGAGGCAACGTAATTCCCGTTGTGGACCTCAGGCTACGGTTTGGCATGCCACCGCGCGAGTATGACGACCGGACCTGTATCATCATCATCAACGCCGACTCGCGCGTCGTCGGCTTCATTGTCGATACGGTCAGCGAGGTGCACCCGATCCCGGAGAAGAACATCCAGCCCGCGCCCGAGTTCCGATCAGGCGGCGACAAAGAGAAGTTCGTAACTGGGCTTGGCACCGTGGAGGGCGAGGTGAAGATCTTGCTCGACATTGATCAGCTCGTGCAGAAGGAAGAAGTTCCCGACGCCACACTCTCACTTGAGGCGCAAAAACTCGAGGCTGCCGGGAAGGCGTAAGCGCTTTACCTCTGGACGGAAGAATGAAAAAGGGATTCGCGATACCGATCTTGCTCATTGCGCTCGCTCTATCCGGCATGGCCGCACTCGCCTCGGCGAACTGGATCCTGCCGCTTATTGCGGCAGGCGTCTCGGCGCTGGGGCTGGCCATTGCGCTGCTCTCAGGCAGCCGCGATGACGGACCCGGAGCCGCTGAGACCGAGACGGAACCCGTGACTGAGCTGCGCGCAGCCCTCGAAGAGGCGCAGGCA
>JBMCTC010000200.1:0-6083 GCA_048624115.1 Spirochaetota bacterium | reverse complement strand
CGATCAGTTTTGGCTTGGTTCCCTCTGCGGTTATCTGAGTCGGCTTCTCGATAATACGTGGCATGGGCCCTCCTCCTTCGAATATACCGGCCGGCGTGGGGCGATCAAGCGATATCAAGTCGAGAGAAGAGATCCTCCCGCAGTTGATCCGGCTCCTGGTAGATGATTCCGCCGAGTCCACACCGCCTCGCCGCGCGCACGTTCTCAGGCTTATCATCGACAAAGAGACACTGCTCGGCCGGCTGTCGCAGACGACTGAGGACCGCGGTGTAGAACTCGACCGCAGGTTTCATCGCACCGATCTCATAGGAGAGAAAGCGGTGCGCAAACGGCGCGAGAGCGTCGGGAAAGGAGCGCTCGACTGCCCGCAGGTCGATGGTGCTGGTGTTGCTCGCGAGCGCCAACCGCACCCCACGTCCGGCAAGCTCGTGAACGAGTTCGATGTTCTCAGGGATCGGCGCGAACCGCCCCGCAAAGCTCGACCGCACGAGCCGTCCCGCACGCTCCCGGGCAGCCTCACTCTCCCATCCACCGCGCTCTGTCGAACCCTCCGCCGCATCGAGCAGAGAGGCGATTGCGGCGTCTTCATCGAGGCGCCCCGTCTCGAACGGCTCCTCGAGCTCGGACAAGAGTCCCACAATCTCACTGGTGGGGATCGCCAGGATTCGTGAAAGCAGGCTCGGTGCAAAGTCGCCATTGATGTCAACGAGGACGCCGCCCAAATCAAAGACCACCGTCGTATACTGCTTCATCGACTCTCCTCTTGCTCGCGGGGTGAACGACCTGAACCCGATGACACTCCCGTCTCGAACGTCACCGCCGTCATAACCGGATAGTGATCCGAGGGATACACTCCATCGCGATCGCCGCGCTCGATGTGGCCCTTGAACGTCTCGAGCCCGTCGCTATGCAGGATGTGATCAATTCCAGGGATCAGGTTGAGCCCGCGATTAAAATGATAGGTAGCGCGGCGAATGCCCGAATGGTCAAAGCCGGCCCGAAGGAATCGCCGCATCGTCGGAAAGAGAAGCGGGGCGTTGAAGTCGCCGACAACCAGAGCCGCCGCGTCCGAGGATCGTCCCTCGATTCGATCGAGAGTAAGTGAGGCCGACTTCACTCGATTGCGCGCGGAGGAGGCGTCGAAGTGCACGTTGTAGACGTAGAATCGCTCACCGGTCGCGTGATGCTCAAAGAGCACCCAGCTGCAAAACGCGGGAAACCGCGCGTGCCACGGGCGCGAGTAGATTACATCGGGCGTGGACGAGAAAAAAAAGAAGCCCTGCCCCACGGCGACAAATCGATCGGCACGATAGAGAATCGGTTGGGTCGATGGGTAACGTTCAGGATCACCAACAGCCGCAGCCTCGTAGTGAGGCAACGCCTCGAGCAGGAAGTCAAGCTGGATGTTCTCGGTGCTCATCTGGCCGCCGCCGAACGTCTCCATCTCCTGAAACGCAATCAGATCCGCGTCTAGCTCTTCGAGCACATCGCGAACGGCGTCCTTTCGCTCATCCCACGGCATTACGTCTCGGCCAACCGCTAGGTAGTGGATGTTGAACGACGCGATCGTAAAGTCGCCCTCGTTGTCGTAGGGTGAGGTGGAGCTGCACCCACCGAGCAGCAGAGCTACAGCGAGAGCGCCGAGCCATACGTCGCGTCCGAATCGTCCTCCCATCAACCTACCCCGGGATTGTCGTTGGCCAATCGAGCCGAAAGCCCTGCCTGGTAAGCTCCGACTGAAACCGCTCCCGTTGCTGCTCGTCTTCGTAGAGCGCCGCGGGCTCGAGCGAGCGTTCGAGGCAGTAGGCCGCCAATGCACCTGCCGCCTCGCCGATATTCCACTCGACCGGATGCAGTCGATAGCATCCGTTCGAGATGTGAGTGGTTCCGATGTTCTTCGCTGCCGGGATGAGATTCTTGAGGCGAACGGGAATAAGCGCCCCGAGCGGGATTTGAAACGGCACGGTCGATATGTCGATGTAGTTGTCGTGACCGGTCGACATGTGCAGGTCCAGCCGATAATGGCCAATGCCGATGCTGTCGGCGAAGCGCTCGCCCTGCTTGCCCACGAGCTCGGGCGCTGCGCGAACCCCGGGGATCCGCGAGCTGCCGTAGCGCATCTCGCTCCCAACGTGCGCCTCGGTAATTGTAAAACGCGCCCTGATGCGGCGCGCCTCGCGGATGTAGGGATACTGCGCGAGGCCATCGTTTGTGCCCACGGCGTCACCGCGCGGATAGATCCCCGGATACCCGGTCCCACCAGTCGTTGCGTTTGGCGCGTCGGTCTGCAGCCAATAGATCATCGAGAGCGTCATTTGCCGCGCGTCGTGCGTCGCCCGCGCTCGCTCGGTCTCCTGATCGCTCAAGAGGTTGCCCTCGATGTAGTCGATCATTGGCCAGTTCGCGATGGTTGCCTCGAGCGGAAGAAAGGCGCGATCCCAGTGCTCCGCGCCAACGATCTGGCGAAACTTGAAGTAGCTCTGCCCGTTGCGGCCGGCTTGCGGATCGCGTTCGTGCGGGAAGAGGTAGTTGGTGCGGGCTTTGAGGGTGTAGGGTACGCAGTCGGTCCACGAGAAGAGCTTCCCGGGCCAGGGCGGAGATAGCTCGGGCACGTAGTCGCGCCAGTAGTCGTACTGCTCGGGCTTCTCGATCGTGTGATCTGCTCCCGGCTCGGGGTCGTAGCCAAGCGCAGCGCACCAGGTGAGCGCCTGAACGTTGTTGGGGTTGGCCTCTTCGGGCGCGTGAAGCTCGCCGGTCTCGCGCCGGGACTCTGCGCCGGTGACAAACTCGCACCCAGCAAGCGGCAACAGATCGCCGAGCTCCGTCGCGTCCAGGATCATCGGCGCCTCGACCGAGAAAGCCGGCTCGCCGCGAAGTGAGCGAAACGAGACCGCCACGACGGTGTCACCCTTGACAACGGCGGCACTCGGCTCGAAGTAGCGAAAAATGGTCAGCAAGCCGCGTGATTCGTAGGGGGCGAGCATGTCGCGGAAGACTGCGTGCGAAACCTTTGGTTCATACGTCAGACGGGAGACGAAGCCGGTGCCGGGGTTAAGCGCATGATTGGCCCGAGCGGCCGCATTCAGGGGGTAGTGGTGTTGATAGTAGGCACGAACGGCGCGGCGAAACTGCAGGTAGGCGTCGGTGCACCCATGGGTATCGATCCAGTGGTTCTCGTCGGGGGGAACGGCCTGGCTCGTGAACTGTCCGCCGATCCATTCGCACGGCTCGGTCATAATCACGCGTTTCCCGGCCCGACACGCGGCGAGTGCCGCTGCGCACCCGCCGGTACCGCCACCGACAATGAGTACCTCACATCGCTGATCTCTCACGAATCCTCCTTGGCGCCGGCTGCGCCGTTCGCCGTTTCGCAGAGCTGATCGAGCGAAGAGATCGCATAATCAGCCGCATCCACTCGAGCGCGAAGCTTCTCGGGAAAGAGAGCGTGTGAAAGAGGTCGAATATCACGACCGGCGTGTCGGGGATCTCGGCTGCTCGTTTGTCGAACATCGCTACTTGAAGACGCGCCTAACGAGTTTATAGGTCCCGTCGCTGTACGGCGGGTACCGAAGCTTCAGACCAAAGCCCGCCCACGACTTCACAATCGACTTCGCGTGCGTCATTGCCTCGAAGCCGAAGTAGCCGTGATAACTTCCCTTGCCCGATGTCCTGAGGCCGCCAAACGGAAGCTTCGGATTGATCAGGTGGATGATCGTGTCGTTGACACACCCGCCGCCGAAAGCCAGCCCCTCGGTCACAAGGCGCTCAAAGTTCTTGTCTCGGGTAAAAACGTAGAGCGAGAGTGGGTTTGGCCGCTTGCGCACCTCACCGATCACTTCCTCGTCTCGCTCGTAGGTGAGCACGGGAAGGATCGGGCCAAAAATTTCCTCGGTCAGGAGACCGGAGTCGGGCGCAGCGGCTTCAATGATTGTCGGAGCAATTCGCAGGCTCGCGTCGTCGGTCTGACCGCCGTAGAGAATCGTTCCCTCGTCCAAGTACCCCTTTACCTTTTTGTAGTGCCCCTCATGGATCATCTTGCCGTACTGATCGGAGGCGAACGGACCGTCGGGGAAAAACTCCTCGAGCACCTGTTTCGCTGCGGCCAGGAAGCGCTCCTTGACCTCTCGATGCACGAGAAGATAGTCGGGGGCGACGCAGGTCTGGCCGGCGTTAATGGTCTTGCCGTACATAACGCGGCGAGCCGCCTCTTCGATGGCCGCATCCCGGTGCACGATCACGGGGCTCTTGCCACCGAGCTCGAGTGTTGCCGGAATGTGCCGCTCGGCTGCCATGGTCCCGACAATTCGACCAACCTCGACACTGCCGGTAAAAAAGACATGGTCAAAGTCACCTTCTTCAAAGAGAGCCGGCACCACCTCTCGACCATCGCCCTGGACGACCGAGATGTACTCTTCGGGGAAAGCCGAGGAAATAACCGCCTCGATTGCCTTGGCAGTGTTGGGCGCCAGCTCCGAGGGCTTGAGCACAACCGCGTTTCCGCCGGCAATCGCGCCGATAAGCGGCGCAAGCATGAGCTGAAACGGATAGTTCCACGGCGCGATGATCAAGACGACCCCGAGCGGCTCGCGGCGAATGTAGCTTCGTGCCGGCCAGCTCACAACCGGGGTGCGGACGCGCTTTGCCTTCATCCACTTCTTGAGGTGCTTCTTCGCGTAGCCAATCTCTTCGTAGGTAAAGCCGATTTCCGAGACGTACGCCTCAAACGCCCCTTTTCCGAGGTCTGCCTTGAGCGCCTCGATCACGAGTGACTCGTGCTTCTCAATGCTCTCGCGGAGCTTATCGAGCATCTGCATTCGAAACTCGTAGTTGTACGCCGTACCGGCGCTAATGAGTGCTCGCTTTTTCTCCAGTGCTGCCTGGGCCATTACGTCGTTCATACTCAAAGTATAGTGATGCGAGGACGCCCTCGGCAGGTGGTGTCGTGCACGGCCGGATCATCGCAATCGACACCTCAAGTATGAGGGGCCTGATGACGCACCCGTCGGTAGGTGATAGGATTTCGCGCAAGGATACTCGATGAGCTCATCACGCTACTTTTGGAACAACTCAAACGAAGATTCAGAAATCAACTCAGAGGCGAGGGCCCCCGCGGCGAACGCGCCGGTACGGACCGCATACGTCGGTGTCGGCGTCATGGGACGACCATCGCTCGAGCACGTGCTCGGACTCGCGGAAGCGGAAGTCGTTGCGATCTGCGAGGTCGATGCGACGCGGCTCGAAGACGCGGTCGAGCTTGTCCGGGAGCATTCCGGCACGATGCCGCGCCGGTTCCGCGACTACCGCAACCTCTGTGATGATCCCGATATCGATGCCGTTTTTGTCAACACGCCAGACCACTGGCACGTGGAGATCGCAGTCTGTGCGATGGAGCACGGCAAAGATGTCTACGTGGAGAAGCCGCTCAGTCTCACGATTGCCGGCGGACGGAGACTGGCCGATGTTGCCGCGCGCACAAAGCGAATTGTCCAAACCGGATCGCAGCAGCGCTCATCGAGTGAGTTTCGGCGTGCGTGTGAGCTCGTGAGAAACGGCGTGATTGGTACCATCAACTCAGTAGAAGTGAAGCTTCCTCCGAACAACATCGAGCCGCCGCCCTCGGTTGCGCCCGAGGAGGTTCCGGCGGAGTTTGACCACGACCTCTGGCTCGGTCCGGCGGCGTGGAGGGAGTACAACTCGGCGCTCGCCCACTACAACTTCCGTTTTATGAGCGCACACTCGGGCGGGCAGATGACGAACTGGGGTGCGCATCATCTCGACATCGTGCAGTGGGCGCTCGGGATGGACGACTCGGGTCCGATTGAAGTCGAGGGGACGGGCACGTTTCACAAGCACGGTCCGTTCGATACCGCAACGAGCGTCGACCTGACGTATCGATACGCGGGTGGAGTCACCGTATCGTGTAAGACCGATCACGACGAGAACGGTGTGACCTTTCACGGCGAGCGAGGCACGATATCGGTTGGGCGCGGCCGATTGCAGGCGGAGCCGGTTTCGCTTCTCGATTGGAGGCCGAGCGAGGACGATGTTCGCCTCTACCGCAGCGACAATCACTTTCGCAACTT
>JBMCTC010000199.1:0-6087 GCA_048624115.1 Spirochaetota bacterium | reverse complement strand
GAACGATGTTCGGGCATTAAAAAAGCAGGAGAACCCGCAGGGTTCTCCACGGCTTTTATGCCCGAACGTCGTTCGTCCACAAAAAAGCAGGAGAACTCGCAGGGTTCTCCATGGCTTCTATTTATGCCCAGACGATGTTTGGGCATGTCAGCAAGCGCATGCAAAACTTGGCATTTGAACCCGCCCACTGAGGCGCGGTCTTGTCCAATGTTCAGCGGTAGGCTTGGAACTCGAGATCGCTCGAGAAGGGTGCTACAACGCGATCGAGAAGGCCGTGGAGGTGTGAGATTGCGATGCCATAGTTTGTGATTGGGACTCCAGCGGCATTCGCCTCTGCCATTCGGTCGAGCATCATGGTTCGTGTAATCATGCACGCGCCGCAATGAATCACAAGTGAGTAGTCCTCGATATCCTCTGGATAGCTGCCTCCGGTTACGGTAATGTCGAGGTTTTTGCCCGTGTATTGTCGCAGCCAGCGCGGAATTTTGACTCGGCCGATGTCATCCGAGTGCGCGTGATGTGTGCACGACTCAGCGATGAGAACCTTGTCGCCGTCCTCGAGATGATCAATCGAGTTGGCCGCTCGCACGAGTTCGGGAAGGTCTCCCTTAAAGCGACTGAAAAGTACGCTAAACGTAGTCATTGGTATGGCGGGCGGGATCGAGCCGGACGCCTTCAGCACGACCTGTGAGTCGGCTATCACAAGCGCCGGCGGAGTGCGAAGTTGGCTAAGCGCCCAGTCGATCTCTCGCTCCTTTACAACGATACAAGTCGCGTCACCATCCAGGATCTCCCTAATCGTCTGCACCTGGGGCAAAATCAGTCTCCCGGCAGGCGCCTCGAGGTCGATTGGTACCACCAGCATGACCAGCGAGTAGGGCTTGATGATGCTACGCAGCAGCGTTCGCTCTTGCAGCCGCAACCGCTCCAGTCGCCGTATAAGCTCCTGTTTGAGCTCTTCGATGCCGCTTCCCGTTACGGTCGAGACATCGATCACAGTTGTCCCGTCCGCGCAGAGCTCCGTAAGGGCTGTGGCGGGGGCGGTTCTCGCATCTTGATGTGTCGCGACAACTATCATCTCGCCACGATTCTTCTTCAGAACAATGCGTTCCTCCGTATCGAGCGTGCCGTTGGTGACGTAGATCTTTATGTCGGCGGTTCGTTCAGCTTTGCGGGTTCTCGCTACCCGCCGGGAGCCGAGCTCGCCCGTGTCGTCTATACCTGCGGTGTCGACAAAGACAACGGGTCCATAGGGGAGAAGCTCCATCGCCTTTGAGACCGGATCGGTGGTGGTGCCGGGCGTATCAGAAACGATCGCGAGGTCGCGCCCGGTGATCGCGTTGATCAGGCTCGACTTACCGGCGTTTCGCCGGCCGAGAAGCACGATGTGCGGACGCATGCCGCGAGGTGTCTTTGTCATGGTGATGCTTCCGTGCCGAGATACTTCTCCCGAAGGACTCGGTAGAGTTCGGGATCGTAGCCAAGGCGAGTGAGATTTCTAGGAGAGAGTAGGGTGTCGATATCTTCTCGCTCCATATCTTGATTGTGCTCGAGGTAGCGCGTAAGCGAGACTCCGGCAGCGCGGGCCTCCCGAACGAACCGCTCGCAGCGCCGGTAACCGAACAGGGGCATGACCGCGACGATCGACGCATAGCTCGCTTCGAGATTTGCCTCGCATCGCCCGACGTCAACCGATATCGACTGAACGAATCTTACGAGCGTGCGGGTGGCGCCTACAAGCAGCGCGACGCTCTCCCAGCACGTAACTGCAATCTGCGGCAGAAACGCGTTGAGCTCGAGCTCGCTTCTGCTACAAAGACGAGTGAGAAGCGGATGGTTGGCCATGATACGTTCGCATGCGCCGACCACCGCCTCGGCAAGCACCGGGTTCGTCTTGTCGGGCATGATCGAAGACCCCTTGACTGCGGCGGGGAGTGTGATCTCTCCGATGCCGCCGTGCGGACCGGAAGCGAGCAGTCGTAGATCACCGCCAATCCGCGCGAGATTAGACGCGCCGATGTTTATCGTCTCCATCGCCTCGAGAAGCTGATCATAGTTCGAGGTAGCTTCGACCGGGTTGTCGGCTCGGGCAACCGGGTGGGGACACAGCTGTTGCAGCTCCTGAATGACTCGTAGGACGTAATCACGGGGAGCGCCGAGACCCGTCCCCACGGCCGTGCCCCCGAGGTTCACTTCCTTGAGTCGTTCGCGAGCCTTGAATAGGCGCCATCGGTCACGCGCCACTGCTCCCGCCCAGGTCGCGTATTGCTGGCCTGCGCTCACGACGGTCGCGTCCCGCAATTGCGTGCGGGCAACCTTCAACACCGAAGCGTGCGCTTGTTCGCCGGCCTGGAGCGCCTCCTGAAGCCGCTCGGTCTCTCGCTCGAGCTCGCTGAGCATCGACAAGAGCATGACTCGAAGCGCGGTTGGCATCACGTCGTTGGTCGATTGATGCCGATTGACATGGTCGAGCGGGGAGAGCATGACACCTGCGCGTCGGGCGCGGAGCGCTATCGCCTCGTTCAGATTCATGTTGATCGCCGTACCCGCACCGCCCTGCCATGCGTCGATCGGAAACTCGCTGCGTAGCTCTTCGTCAGACATACGCTCGAGGCCTGCAATCGCTTCGGTGATCGCCGCGTGTTCATCCGCGGTGAGGTAACCAAGTCTTGCGTTTGCATTCGCGCACGAGTGCTTTACCATGAGGCCTGCCCGAATGAGGCCGAGCGGCACGCGGTATGGGGAAAGCTGGTACTCGGAGAGTGCGGCGGCTGTCTGCTCGCCAAGTTGGGGTCCCGGGGTTTGCTCAGGCATACGCGTGCTTCGACATTGCGCTCTTAACCGAGACACCCGCGATCCTGCCGAGCTGCCCGGTCAGCGAACCAAGCTCGTCGCTCGTTGCCCGAATCACGAGCGTGATGACCGAGAGGTTTTGGCCGTCGATCCCAGGCAGTCCGAGCCGCCCTCGGATCAGCGAGCCGTGACGGCTCAGCACATCTTGCACTGCGCCGGCCGACGCCTCGCGATCCTCGATGAGAATCCCTACGAACCCGTATCGCACCGCATTCGTTGTACTCACTTTATGCCTCCTGCGCGGCGAGTCGCCGACCGTACTGTGGAGCATCGCCCCATTCGTTTACCGCGACCGGCCTATTGGTAGAAGCGACTCTGGTCGCGAGACAGCTCGCGCACGCAACTCGATCCTCATCTACGCACGGCTTGTTATCGTAGAGCAGGTAGTCGGCCCGATTTTCGGTAGGCGTTACGATCGGCATGAGGATGTTAGCGCCTGCCCGAAGCGCCTTCTCCCGCCCGAGAGGATCGATTGCCTGCAGGGCGGTTGCCGCTGCGATGTTGACCCACGGGCTTACGATACGCGTGAGGGCGATCATTCGCAGACTCAGGCGGAGCCGCCGTCCGCGCTCCTCACGGCTGTCCGAGTCGCCACGGCCCATGGGAGTCTCGGAGTGTGGCACATATGGTCCCATGCCGATCATGTCGACCTCTTCATTCACGAAGAACAATACATCGTCGGCAAGCTGCTCGTAGGTTTGACCTGGAATCCCGATCATCACCCCGGTTCCTACCTGGTAGCCAAGTTGCTTTAGATTACGGAGGCAGCGCAGACGTGAGTCGTATCGCTGACGGGTCGGATGGATCTGCGCGAAAAGCTCAGGTGAACTCGTCTCCATACGAAGCAGATAGCGATGAGCACCGGCGGCAAAGAACTCTTCGTAGACATCGGTCGATTGCTCACCGACACAGAGGGTGATCCCGAGCCCGTCAGGAAGAGCCTCGCTCGTGGTTTCGCTCTTGATACGGCTGAGTATGCGAGTGACAAAAGACGTAAATGAAGGGTCGGTGCGCTCTCCCGACTGCAGCGTCATCGAGCCGTAGCCCAGACGCGCGGTTGCCAGCGCTGCCTCGAGAATTTCCTCTTCATCGAGGGTGTAACGGGTGATACTCGCGTTCTGCGCACGGATCCCACAGTAGAGACAGCCGAGGGCGCAGATATTCGAAAACTCGAGCAGCCCTCGGTAGTAGACCTTCGATCCAACCGTCGACGCCATTACATCGCGGGCTCGCGCTGCGAGCGCACTGCTGGTCTCCGCATCATCTCGAGCGAGGAGCAGCCCAATCGCACGGCGGTCATGCTCGGCCGCCGCAGCCATCAACTCATCGACCTCGTGATTCATATCCGGCCTACATGTAGAGGTCACGCTCACCGGCGTTTGTGCGCGCGTAGTAGTCCCTGAACTGGCGCTCCTGCTTCTCGCCGTTGAACGCGAGGCTCTTCAGTTCCTTCTGAATTAGCCGCTCGCCCTGCTCGCGAGTTGCGCCGTTGCCAAAATCGTCGAGCCATTCCCGGAACGTGATCACTGCGTTCAGCTTGCAGAAGTGGCCCTCCTTGCAGCTTCGAAGCAGGTGCATGATTCGCTCTCCCGTTCTTCCGATGCGGTAGCCTGCGGTGCAAAAGCTGGTGATGTAGCCAAGGTCGGCCATATCGCCGATGAGCGCGTCGAGGGAGCGCGTGTCCCCGAGCATGAACTGCTGCTTGTCGAGTTGCTGCTCATCGGGAGTCTCGCTGTACGCACCGATTCCGATCCGTGTCGAGGCGTCCATCTGTGTCACGCCCATTTGGACCGTCTTGTCTCGTATCCACGCGGGTTCGCGCGCAGTACATATCATGCCGGTGTAGGGAACGGATAGTCGAAGAACCGTCACGAGCTTGAGGAAATCGGCATCGGACACCGCGTAGCGGGATGCGGCAGCGTCGGGCTCGTTGAACGCGGGCTCGAGCCGCGGAAAGCTGATCGTGTGTGGGCCGATACCTCCAAAGCGCTGCTCGAGCTCGATCGTGTGGTAGAGGAGGCCCATCGCCTCGAATCGCCAGTCCTAGAGCCCAAAGAGCGCACCGATTCCCACGTCGTCGATCCCCGATTCCATCGCACGGTGCATTGCGTAGAGCCGCCAGCGGTAGTCGCTCTTTAGGAAGTTGCTCCCATGGACTCGGCGATACGTCGGCTTGTGATAGGTCTCCTGAAATACCTGGTAGGTGCCGATGCCCACCTCCGGCAGGCGCGAGAGATGCTCGATTGGAAGCGGCGCGGCATTCACGTTGACCCGCCGGATCCCGGTCGGACCTTTCCGGGTCGTGACCACCTGGCTGTAGACCGTCTCGATGCTCTGCGCGATGTAGTCGATATCAGCTTCGGGGTGCTCGCCATAGACGAGAATCAACCGCTTGTGTCCGAGCTCGCCGGCAAGCGCCTTTGTCTCGGCCGCGACCTCGTCCATGCTCAACGTTCGCCGGGCAATCTCGGAGTTTGCCACGCGAAAGCCGCAGTAGCCGCAGTTGTTCACGCACTTGTTCGACATGTAAAGCGGGGCAAAGGTGACAATCCGATTGTCGTAGACCTTAAGCTTCACAGAAAGAGCCATCTCGCGCATCTCTTCGAGAAGGTCGGGATCCTCTACGTGCAGCAGCGTCGCCATTTCGGGTGGTGAGAGCGTCTCGATAGCTCGCGACTTCGCAAGTATTTCCCGGACCCGAATAGGATCGGGCTCGGCGTGGTTTGCGAGTTGATGCTTGATTTTCTGCTCTGGAATGAAGTCTTCGCCTGCGTCGAGATAGCGGTCGACCTCATCAGGCCGGATGATGGTATCGCGAAAGGTCGTCGTCATGGTTCCCCCCACCGTCAGACTCGTGTCCTTCGGGGCAGTAGTAGAGTTCCTTGGTGCCCGACCGCACGGAGAGGCAACCTCAGATGTGATTAGTTTGGCATGTATTACAACGGATGTCCAGATAATAGAAAAGAAATCACAAAAAATCTTCTCGCTCGAGAGATTCCGGCGTCACATCGACGATCCTCCAACCCGCCTCTTGCAGGAACTCCCCTCCGGCTCCTTGTGAAGTTCTGAAAGAATTTCGAGCCGACCTCTGCGTCGGCGGACCTCACGCCGGCTGCGGCCTGGCAGTCCTCAGCTATCCCCACTGCGGCGGAGGTGACCCCGCCTCCTACTCGATCGCAAATACTCGGCTTTAGTGAATCAGAACCACGGAGACGAGCGTAAGAGGTAGTGAAC
>JBMCTC010000198.1:0-6136 GCA_048624115.1 Spirochaetota bacterium | reverse complement strand
CTCTGATCAGCGGCTCTGCACGATCGGAAAGAGCAGCTTCTGATTCTCTTCGGTGAACATCTCTTCTTTGCGGACCAAGACTGCGTCGGTGTGGATGATCGGCTCTACTCGCTCGCCTCGGAGTGCTTCAACGAGCGTGGTGATTCCGACGTAGCCCATGTTAAAGGGCCGCTGCACTACAAGCGCCTGCACCACGCCATCCTCCAAGAACTCGATCTCTTCTTTCGAGTTGTCAAAGCCCACGAGCATGACCTCTGATGCCAGCCCGAGATCGCGGATTGCCCGTCCGGCACCCACGGTCGAGTTCTCGTTCAGCGCAACGATGCCGCCGAGTTCGGGGTGCTCCTCGATCACTGTTCGGGTTGTCTGGTAGGCGAGTTCGAGGTCGTTTTGGACGTAGAACGGTCCGAGCACGCCGTCGGCAGGTCGATGCGCGAGCGCCTGCAGCACGCCTGCCTCTCGGTCTATCGCGGTCGCAACGCCTTGGATGTGCGAGACAATCGCGATCTGCAGGTCGTTCGGCACGAGGCGATCAATCTCAGTCCCTGCCTCTACGCCGGCGGCGACGTTGTCGGTTGCCACAAAGCTCACCGGTATGTCGCTATTAAGCGCCGAGTCGAGGGTGACAACGGTAATGCCGCGCTCGCGAGCGCGCTCCACGCACGGCACGAGCCGATTGAAATCGGAGGCGGCGAGCAGGATGGCGTCCGGCCGCTGCTCTACAACGCCGGCGAGGATCTCGATCTGTTGGTCAACGTCGCGCTCGAAGCGGGGACCAACGATCGTCGGACTTACGTTGAGTTCCGCCGCGGCCGCCTGAATACCGGCGCGAACGATCTGCCAAAACTCCATGTGTGGCCCAGTCGTTTTGAGTACGACCACGACTTCTTCGTTTCCCGGCGGCTCGATAAGCTCTACAAGGCGTATTGCCGCGATACTCACGAGCGGTACCGTCACGATCGCTGCAAACACCCAAATCATCCCTCGCCTACTCATGATTACTCCCATTGTGATTCACCACCGGCAGCTTGACCTCTACCGTCGTGCCACCTTGCGCGTTGCGTCTGTAGCGAAGCCCGTACTCGGGACCGAAGTAGAGCTGAATCCGCTCGTGCACGTTTCGCACGCCAACCCGAGAACCTCCGTTTGTGCCTCGATCCGATTCGGCGTGTAGATGGGTTACGCCGGCCATGAGCACCTCGTCCATGCCAAGCCCATCATCTTCTACCTCGAGAAGCACCGAGCCGTTTACCCTCGCGCCGCGAACGACGACGCGCCCGCCTGCCTCCTTGTTCTTGATCCCATGGTAGATCGCATTCTCTACGAGCGGCTGCAGGATTACCTTTGGTGTCTCGAGCGCAAGGATGTCCGGATCGACACCAATCATAAAGTCAAGGCGATCCTGGTAGCGTAGCTTCTGAATGGTCAGGTAGCTTCGAATGTGGTCGATCTCATCACGAACGCTAATGAGCTCCTCACCCTTGTTCACCGAGAGCCGCAGGAGCCGCGCGAGCGCTGCGACCGTTTCGACAACATTCTCGTACTGCTTTCCCTCTGCCATCCAGACGATCGTGTCGAGCGTGTTGTAGAGGAAGTGCGGGGTGATTTGGTTCTGAAGCGCGAGAAGCTCGCTCTTTCGCTTCTCCTCGTGCTCCTCCTCGTTGCGTCGCATGAGATCCTTTATCTGCGCGATCATGATGTTGAAGTCGCGGGCCAAGTCGCCGATTTCGTTGTTAGCCGACACGTCCACCGAGATGTCAAAATCGCCTCGCTCGACTGCCTTCATCGACCCCCTCAGGTCGAGGATTGGACGTGAGAGTCGATGGGAGATCCACACCGCCACGAGCACCGAAACGAAGACAAAGAGCACCGCTCCGATCAGGTAGGAGCGCCGGATCTCGCCGCGGTTCCGGACGAGCTCTTCGCTGTAGTTTACGCCGACAATTCGCCACCCCGTGCTTTCGGAAACTGTTACGGTGTAGGCGCGTGCGCCGCGATCATCGTCGATCTCGAACAAACCCGACCGATTGGCAAGTACCTCTTCGATATACTCGCGCTCGAGTCCGCTGTAGATAAGCGCCTGCCGCGGGTGGTAGACAATTCCTCCTTCAGGATCGACGATGAACATGTAGCCACGAGGGCCGAGGCTTATACGACTCAGCATGTCGTTAATAACCGAAAAGTTGAGGTCCACGAGGAGGACCCCGTGCGTCTCGCCAGTCACCGGATCGTTGATCGTCCGGCTGAGCGTGATGACCCAGGTGTAGATGCCCTCGATCAGGTTTTGAACGTGAGAGCTCGAGATTACCGCCTCGCCGCTTCGGGCGAGCGCGTTTTGGTAGAACGATTTCTCGGAGATCTCCACAGATTCGTTTAGGTCGAGCTCTGGGTTGTTCGTGAAAACGCGCCCGTCCTCCCCAACGATCATTATCAGAGAGATGTCTTCGCGAGTTCGCGAGACAGAGTTCAGGAATCCGGTTATGAAGCCCTCGGCTCGCGCCTGCTCGAGCGGTGAGAGCTCGGGCCGACGCCCAAAGTATGATTGTACCTGCTCGTTGACCTGCACAACCTCGGCGATGTTCTTCATATGGGTGACGTATGAATCGATATTGGCCCTGACTTGCACGATAAGCTCAGACGTGTATTCACGAGAGGATCGCTGTACCGCCTCTTGAGTGAATCGAAATGAGACAAGCGCCATGACAAGCGCTGTGCCAAGGACTAGAGTGCCAAAGGCAAGGGCAATCGTTGTCTGAATTTTCCGCGGCTTGATCACCTCTACGCCTCCAACCGCTGCTCGCGATACTCGGTCGGCGAGGCTCCAACCTGCTTCTTGAAGGTGAGACTGAAGTAGTGCGCATCGCCGAAGCCCACACGATCTGCGATCTCGTAGCTCTTGAGATCCGTCGTCAACAAGAGCTCCTTCGCTCGCTCGATTCGTGTCGTGGTCAGGTACTCGACAAAGGTCATGCCGGTGTGCTCTTTGAAGAGCGCGCTAAAGTAGCTCTTGCTTACAGCGAGCGATTTGCAGATCTCCGACAGGGAGAACTCCTTGCTGTTGTAGCGCTCGTTGATGTAGCGCACCGCTGCCTCTGCCTTGTCCGAGGAGTGGCTCTCGCGGTTTTGGCCAATCCGTTCCCGGACGCGAGCCGCCAGCCGCTCAAACCACGATTGCATGTCTCGGAGGGTTTTGAGGCCGGCGAGTTGGGCAAAGACGTTGGCGTCGAAATCCGGAAGCTCGCGATGATCGATCCCAACCGCCTCGAGTGCGGAAAGCGAGTCGGCCAAGAGCCGGTGCATCTGCTCGTAGCACAGCTCGGCGCTTCCCCCGGACGCCTGCAGCACCTCGAGCAGTGTCGCGAGCGCCGACTCCGCCTCCTCGCGGCTGCCGGTCTTTAGGCCGCGGGCGAACTGGCGGCGCAGGCCCCCGGTATCCACCGGCGACCGAGTCGGAGGCGTGGCACCTGCTTCGGCAAGCGTCGTGATCCGGTTTGGACCCGCGACGATGCGATGCTCGAGCGCCTGTCGCGCCCCTTTGTACGCGTCGGGCAGCTCTTCGAGCTCACGCACCGCATGGCCGATGCCAACCGAGACGGTAATGCCAAGCTCGGCGGTGGCACGGTCGGCTACGGTCTCAGCAAGCTCGAGCGCGCACGCCTCAGCGGCCTCGGGCGTACTCTCGGAGACGATTGCCGCCGCGTTTCCTCGAGCCGTCGCGAATGCCACGCCCACACCCATCTCTTCTGCCGCGTCCGAGAGCACATTCTGTACCGCAAGCACCGTCAGTTCTTCGGAGGACTCTACGTTGTCGGGATCGCAAATGAGCGCGCAGTACCAGGGTCCGGTGAGCGGCAGCGAGAGAAGCTCGGCGCGCCGGCGTTGCTCCTCGGGGGAGAGAACCCCCCGTACGAGGCGGTGGAGAAAGCGTTCGCGCAAGAGAGGCAAACTCTCCTTTGCCTGCTCCTGAATACGCTCGAGGTGGTGAATGCGGTTTCGCTCCACCTCGAGCTCGTTATAGATTGCGTCGAGGTGCTCACGCAACTGGGAGGCAGTTACGGGCTTGAGTAAGAAGTCCCGGACGTGCAGCTTCACCGCCTCCTGCGCGTAATGAAACTCGTCGTAGCCGGTCAACAGAATCGTCTTGGTCGCCGGATAGCGTTCAGATACAAATGAGGCGAGCTCGAGCCCATCTACAAAGGGCATGCAGATGTCGCTGAGGACAACGTGCGGCTCGTGCTGCTCGATGGCAGCCATGCCCTCGCGCCCATCGCGACAGGCGGCCACGAGCTCGAACCCGTGAGCCGCCCAATCGATGTTCTCGGCCATGCCTTCTCGCACGACCGGCTCATCGTCAATGATGACAAAGCGATACATAGCTACCGCTCAGTATACCAAAGTAATCGGCTTAGCCGGCATCACTCGAACGCGCCCAGAGGTTGATGCCCACGCTCTCTGCGTGCTCGTCAATCTCCTCGAGCTCCGCCTTGCTAAACGCGAGGTTCTCGATCGTGGCGACATTCTCTTTGATCTGTTGCGGCCGGCTTGCTCCGATCAGCGCCGAGGTCACCCGCGGATCATGCAGCACCCAGGCGAGCGCCATCTGCGCGAGTGATTGTCCGCGTCGCTCGGCTATGGCATTGAGCGCGCGTACTCGCTCGAGCTTTTCTTCAGTCAGGAACTTGTCCTTGTCGAAGAACTGCGGTGCAGTTTTCGCCCGGGAATCTTCCGGGATGCCGCCAAGGTACTTCGTTGTGAGAAGCCCCTGTGCGAGCGGCGAAAAGGCGATGCAGCCGACGCCCAGCTCTTCGAGCGTGTCGAGCAGTTGGTCCTCTACCCAGCGGTTGAGCATCGAATAGGAAGGTTGATGGATGAGAAGAGGAACACCCATTTGCTTGAGGATCTCGCTTGCCTCTCTCGTCTTTTCTGCGGAGTACGAGGAAATCCCGACGTACAAAGCTTTGCCTTGGTGCCAGGCGCTCGCCAGCGCGCTCATCGTCTCTTCGAGCGGCGTGTCGGGGTCAAAGCGGTGCGAGTAGAAGATATCGACATAGTCGAGCCCCATGCGCTCAAGACTCTGATTGAGGCTTGCGAGAAGATACTTTCGTGAGCCCCACTCGCCGTAGGGACCCGGCCACATCGTGTAACCTGCCTTCGTCGAGATAATCAGCTCATCTCGGTAGGGCGCGAGATCCTTCCCCATGATGATGCCAAAGTTCTCCTCGGCGGATCCCGCAGGCGGGCCGTAGTTGTTTGCGAGGTCAAAGTGGGTGATTCCCAGGTCGAATGCGGTTCGGACCATCTCTCGTGCGTTTTCGAAGACAAAATCCCCGCCAAAGTTGTTCCAGAGGCCAAGCGAGATAGCCGGTAGTTGCAGCCCGCTCTTTCCGGTGCGGCGGTACTTCATCGTGTCGTAGCGTTGTTCGTTTGCGGTGTAAGGCATGGTTTCTCCTGTTCTCTACACTCGGGATCGGTGGCGTTCGGCGAGCACAATCATCACCCCCGTCACGACAATCGCTATCGCCAACACCGGGAGTGTGAACACCTCTCCGGTTACCTCTTCCTCGACCGGCTCGAGGTAGTTGGCCAGAACGACTTGCACTCCGTTGTAGGCAAAGTGCGCGATTATCGTGACCCACACCGACCGAAAGGCAAAGAACACGTAGCTCAGGTAGATGCCAACGATAATTAACGATGGGAGGGTGAGCACCTGCTGGTGGAAGAGGGCAAAGATTGCCCCAGAAACTACAAAGTGCCATAAACGCATTCGACGCTCGAGCGTGCGTTGGAAGTAGCCACGGAACATCACCTCTTCACAGACCGCGGGCGTGACGGCAATCGCAAATAAGATGCCGATTTGCCCGAGGATCGTATCGGAAGTAATGAGTTCTCCGACGTCTGCTTGCAGTTCTTCGAGTTCGGGAGCAAGCGAATAAAAGAATTCGGCAAGCAGGCCAACGATCGGAAGAAGCGCTAGAATCCCCACGGTGGAGATCACCGCACCCGCGAGCGAGAATCGATCTGCGCGAAGATAGCCCCTGCGATCGCTCGTGTGCCAACGTTTCGTGAGCAAGAGTGTCGGCAACAGGAGCAGCCCGTACTGCGTGACCGAAGTCACGGCAAGGATGAGCCACTGATA
>JBMCTC010000197.1:0-6145 GCA_048624115.1 Spirochaetota bacterium | reverse complement strand
CCACCCTAACAGCACAACGCCCACACCAATAAGAACCCACCAATACCACTGCATAGAAACCTCCTGCCGGCCGGCAACGGCCGGCCACGTTGAATTACGCCGCGTAGCGCGGCTTGAGCTGTTTGCGCATGGACATTCCAAGCGCAACCAATACCACCAATCCGCCGACCGCCGTTACAGCTGCGGCAAGCGGTAGATCACCGATGCGAGCTCCCGTGACGTAGATGTCCTCGAAACTTCGGAACATCCAGTAGTTCGGGAAGGGGTAGAAGACCCAGTGCCACGAGCGCGGAACTGCGATGCTGACAAAGGGAATCGTGAGGTAGACGAGCATCACAACCTTGAGCGCCGCCACCGCCTGAATCTGGTTCTTGGCGATGCCGCCCACGAGGAGCGCTACGAGCAGCGGCAGGGGCGCGGCGGCCACGATCGCAAGGGCGAAGCGGGCAAACGGGACGGTTGTGCCCACGAGCACGAGGTGGCCCACCGTGCCGATTGCTGTCCCCATGAACGCGGCAAGAATGCCTCGTGCCGCGAAGTAACCGAACGGCGAGAGCGGCGTAACGGTGAACGCACGCGTGACGTTTTGCTCTTTCTCTTCGATCATCGTAAATGCGACGGCAACGCCCCCGATGAGACTGCACAGCATAATAAGGGCGACCGACGCGTACTCGCGGAACGGAGACCGCGTGCCTTCCTCCGTGACGGTGTACTCCCCAACGAGCGTGTCGCTGCTCGCGGCTACGCCTACCGCCTGCATCACCTCTACACTCGCGGCCGGCTCATTGCCCTCGAGGACAATTCGCCACGCGCCGCCTTCGCCGCCGGTATCGCCTGCGGCTGGGACAAACCCGCCGGCATCATCGGTACCGAGTACCCGCTCCTCTACCTCCGCCGCGCTCTCGTAGCGCTCTACACGACCGTACGCCTCGAGCCTGTCGGCAAAGGCGACGGCAGCGGGATTCCCCGAAGGGACCGCAACCGCGATGGTTGCCACCGAGCCTTCCACCGACGGCAAGAACACGCGCAGCCCGATGGCAAGCAGAATAGGCGCGATCACAACGTACAGCACGAGGCTGTCGCGCAGCGCGTTCTTTGTGTCAAACTTCATCAACGCTATCATTCGACTCATCGTTAATCTCCTTTGAGTAGTTGCGAGCGAACACTGACGGCCGCAAAGACCCCTGCTCCACCGAGCCACGCGAGCCCGGTCAGGAGCGTCTGCCCGACAAGCTCCGTGTCGCCGGTCGGAAAGAGCGCCTCGCGCAGGGCAAAAATCAACCCGTAGCTCGGAATGACCTCAATCCAATCCGGACTGAATACCGGATAGACGTAGCTAAAGAACGGAAGCGTGTTCAGAACCAAGACAGCGAGTCCCGGAAAGAACCAGTGACTCAGGTTGTTAAACCACACGGCAAAGCCCAGGCCAAACAGAGTCATAAACGTGCTCGCCCAGACAACGAGACCGAGAATACTCAACCAGTCAACGGCGAAGCCAAGCGCTGCCGCCACGACCACGGTCCCGTAAGAGAGCCCGAGAATCGTGAAGACCAGCGTCTTCGAAGCGATGTAGGTCCACAGCCCCGCCGGCGTGATCCGGTAGGCGCGAATCGTTCCCTCCTGCTTCTCCTGAAAGACAAAGACGGCAACGAGCAGAAAGCCGAGGATGCCGACCTCAAACGCCAGAAACACCGGGAGCCCCATCAGGTTCACCGGGATCATCTCCGCCTGCGGACGGATCCGCTCTACGGGAAGCTCGGGGACCTCACCGCGGGCGAGTGCCTGCAGCACGTAGTCTACCGTCGCGATGAGCACACTCACGTTCTGATCCGGCACCGACGTCCGCTTAATCACCTCTACTCGCGGCTGTTCGAGTGAACCGTCAATGACAATGCCCAGGGCGTTTTGGTTCTCTGCAAGCGCCGCATCGAACTCTTCCTGTGTAGATGCCAGCGCTTCCACGTTCGCATCCATCTCGACGAGCGCCTCGCGCACCGGCGCGCCCGGTATGCGGTCGAGCACGTACTCCCCGGGGCCTGTGTCAAACTGAGCGGGAAGCAGGAACACGAGCGCGATCATGAGCACGGCAATCGCGATCACCACCGCGATGTGCCCGTTTCTCCATGCAAGCACAAAATCCTGTCCTAACAGCGAAGTAAGCTTTCTCACACCAGCCCCCTTCCTGTCATTTTGATGAAGATCTGCTCGAGCGTTGCTTCCTGGCTGTGGATCGTTTCAACGGAACCGCTATCAATGAGCTCCTTGATGCGCCGAGCATCTTCGCTCTGTTCGGGAAAGAGCACCTCGCGCTTGACCTGGCCATCGCTCCGATGCTCGATCGCAACCGAGCGTTCGCCGTGGGCCAACTTGAGCTCCCGCGGAGAATCCATGGCCACGATCGTCCCATCGTTGATAAAGGCAACGACGTCGCAGAGCTGGTCTGCGGTGAGCATGTTGTGCGTGGTCAGGAAGATGGTGCATCCCGCAGAGCGCTTCTGTCGGATGATGTCCTTTACCCGCTCAGCGGTGGCCGGATCGAGTCCACTCGTCGGCTCGTCCAAAAAGAGAATCGAGGGTTTGTTGATGAGGCTGCGCGCGAAGACGAGGCGCTGCTTCATTCCCTTTGAGTAGGCGCTCGCGCGACGGTTTATCGCATCAGCCAATCCCACCATCTCGAGCAACTGCTTCGGATCTTCGGTTGCCGAGTTGTAGAGCCCGGCGTGGTAGCGCAGGTTCTCGTAGCCGGTGAGTTTCCCGAACACGTTTGGGTGCTCGAAGCTGACGCCGATCTTGTTGTAGAACGCGTTTCCCTGCGCCTCGAGGGCGACCCCGTCGTAGGTGACCGCGCCCTCCTGGATTCGCAGGAGTCCGGTCATGAGCGCCTGGGTCGTGCTCTTTCCCGCACCGCTCGGCCCGAGGAATCCAAAGATGGTCCCCGGCTCTACCGCGAACGAGACATTCTTGACAGAGGGATTGCCTTTCCTCTCGTAGTCGTGCGTGAGATTCTTTACCTCAATCATTTGCTTCTCCTTTGATAACCTTCATCATCGATGCATCCACGAGTTCGAGAGACCCCTCGGGAATTCCGAGGATTCGCTCGATCGACGTGGTGTAGACGTTCATGATCGTGAGGATCTTCTCGACCGCTTCAGGATCGTTCTTCGCGTTGGTAAGCGGCTTAGCAAACTCGGAGACCACGTTGGCTCCGATCTGCATGACAAAACGAGCAGTCTCTTCTGGATGCTCCACCTCCATGATTCCCTCGTCCACACCCTGCCGAATGATGGCAGCGATAATTGGCGAGAACGCGGAGATGCTGCGCTCGGTGAGTCGACTTCGTAGCAAGACGTTGCTGTCCGAGTAGAACACCTTCGCAATCGCGATAATCAGTTCTCTGTTCTGCGCCTTGAACGAGTTTGTGCGCGCGAATACTTCGTTGAGCTTCGTGATCGCGTCCATCTCCGAGTCGTTCACTACAGCGTCGACAGTCGAGAGCGCCTGCTCGGAGGCTCGAGCCGCGATCGCGTCGAGGAGCTCTTCCTTGCTCTTGAAGTAGTGATAGAACGCCCCTTTGCTCACGCCCACCGCCTCGATGATGGCGTTTACGCTCGTCTGGTCGTAGCCGTGTTGCATAAACAGCCCCATCGCAGTGTCGAGAAACTCAGTCTTTCGCTCGTCGTGATCCTTTACTACGTACACGTATCCTCCCGTGCGGTGGCATTCGATGGTCGGGGCCCGACGGCACTGCGGCACTTGGCACCGCGGCAGCAGCGTGTTGAAAACCAACTCCCGGTCTATACCGACCGTCGGTATGTACCGACCAACGGTTTGTAATGTAGCGCACGATTGGATCCCCGTCAACCTCGAGGTACCAAATCGATCTCGATTCCGTATCCTGTTGGGTATGCCGGTATACCTCGCAGAAACACATTGCCACACGAACCTGGTAAGCCCATGCAGCAGGCTCTCTCCCGACGAACTCGTCCGATTGTACGCACAGGCGGAGTACTCGGTCGTGATTATCACCGACCACCTCACCGCTCGCCTTCCCGTCTTTCACGGCGCTCGCACGTGGGAAGAGAAGGTTCACCGCTACTACTCGGGATACCGTTCGGCGCGTGAGGCGGGTAATCGCCATGGGCTCGTGGTCCTTCCTGGGTTTGAGCTTACCCTCTCGTCACTTCCGGGTCGGGACTTTCTCGTGTACGGCATCGATGAGCCGCTACTGGCCTCCCTCACCGACCTCCCGACAAAGAGGCCGACAGACGCGTTCGACCGGATCAGAGCGTGCGGCGGGCTTATCATCCAAGCACATCCGTTTCGCTATCTGCGACCCGTGCGCCCGAAATGGCTCGACGGTGTTGAGGCGGTAAACGGTAATCCGCGTCACAACTCCCAGAACGCGAAGGCCACGGCGTTTGCTCAGAAGCACGGCCTGATCGCCTCGAGCGGCTCGGACACTCATATGGTCGAGGATGTCGCGCGCGGCGGCCTTAAGCTTCCGGAGCTACCAGGCACGATTGAGGAGTTTATCTCGCTTGTTCGCGAGAGGCACGATGAGATTGATCTGATAGAGGCCGAAGATGGAACGGGCGTTCTGGCGAAGATCTTCGGAGGGCTCGCTACGAAGACGCGCTGAGGTCTGAGGGCACGGCGAGCCAAATGCAGTGTCATTGAGCTTGGGGATGGTGATTCGATAACACCCGCCGACGCCGGGAATTACCCCGGTTTGACCGAGAGAAAGCCGCGAAGGGCCGCAACTCGCTTTGAGATCGAGAGTTCCGAGAGTTTTATCCCCAACGTGCGTGACACTCTCCAAGCAAAAGCTCCGAAACGCCCGGTTGAAGCCCACCCGGCTCACGAAGCATAATCCCCCATGCGAGTTTGCCGGGCCTCCTACCTTTTTGCGTTGACCATCGCGCTGTTCCCCCTCCACCACACCGGGGAGTCCCCAACAATCGGCATCAACTATTATCACCTCTCGGCCGCCGATCCCGACTTTCGAAACCTGCGACGCGATCCGCGAATGCTCGCCGTGCCGGGCTTTGATCCGAAGTGGGACAACGTCTCGGTCTTTTTCCTGACGTATGGAACGCCACCCGTGCCGGTGGCTACTACGACCATTGAGAAGGGAGTCTGGATCGAGGTGCTCGTAAACATCCTTTGGTCCGAGCACGGCGATGGTTACATTAGGATGTGGGTCGATGGTGAGCAGATCACCGAAGGGCAAAACGTTCGGGGCAAACATGTGGCCGGGCCTCTCACTATTTCAAGGTTGGCCTCTACAAGAACCGCGGTATCCCACACACGAACGTGCTCTACTGTCACGATGTCAGGATAGGATTCTGCCGCGATCAGGTCGAGTAAGGAGGAACAATGGCTTCATACATCATGGCATTTGACGCGGGGACAACGAGCAATCGGGCGATTTTGTTTGATCACGACGGCGAGATCATCAACGTCGCACAGCAGGAGTTTCCCCAGATCTATCCCAAGCCCGGATGGGTGGAGCACGATCCTCTCGACATTTGGTCCACGCAGAGCGGCGTAGCTCGGCAGGTGATCGAGAAGGCGGGGATCAAACCCGCCGATGTGGCGGCGATCGGAATCACCAATCAGCGAGAGACCGCAGTTGTCTGGGAGAAAGACACCGGCAAACCGCTCATGAACGCGATTGTCTGGCAGGACCGCCGCACCGCCACGATCTGCGACAATCTCAAGGAGCGAGGCCTCGAAGAAACCATTCGCGAGAAAACAGGCCTCGTAATCGACGCCTACTTCGCCGGCACAAAAATCGCCTGGATGCTCGACAACATCGATGGCGCCCGCAAGCGTGCCGAGAACGGTGAGCTGCTCTTTGGCACGGTAGACACGTGGCTCATCTGGAAGCTGACCGGCGGCCGCGTGCACGTGACCGACTACTCCAACGCCTCGCGTACCCTTCTCTTTAATATCAACACGCTGGAGTGGGACGATGATCTGCTTGCAGAGCTCAACGTGCCGCGGAACATGATGCCTGAGGCAAAGCCTTCGAGTGCGGTGTACGGCGTTACCGACCCGAAGACATTCGGGGGAGCAGAGATCCCGGTAGCCGCAGCCATCGGAGACCAGCAGGGAGCACTCTTCGGACAGGCGTGCTTCGAGC
>JBMCTC010000196.1:0-6152 GCA_048624115.1 Spirochaetota bacterium | reverse complement strand
CCTCGTTGCCCTCTTCTACGGTTTGGTCGAACGTCGGCTCTCCTCAGGCGTTCTCAGACTCTTGAACGGACCGTACAAGGGGAAAGAGTTCATCCTCAATCAACGGCGGCTGAGCATCGGAACGGAGAGCGGGTCCGACGTCTACCTCGGGGAGTATGTGCGAGTGAAGCCTCATCACGCGACGCTGCGAGAGTCTCAGGGCGAGCTATTCTTGCATCCCGAGGAGGAGCGAATGGTCAAGGTCAACGACGAGCGCGTGACCAAGGATGAGCCAAAACTCCTCAAGTACGAAGACGTGCTTCAGATCGGCAACGCGAAGATGCTCTTCCGTCCGCTCGTTATGCTGATCGCCCTCCTTCTCTTTGTCATTTTGCCTGCCGCCGATGCCGCCGCCCAGTCGGTTCGCGTTGCCCAGATCGACAGCGGCGCGTTGTTGACGCGGCAACGGGTCGATCTCTACGTCAGCGTGACTGATGGAAACGGGCTTCCGCTCGAGAGTCTCGAGCAGAGTGACTTCACCGTCCTCGAGTCTGCCGACGGGCAGGAGTTCACTGAAGTCGATATTGTCGAGTTCACGCCCGCCATAAATCAAGACGAGGGCATCACCTTCTTCCTGCTCGTCGATAACTCCGGGAGTATGTACGACAGACTCGATGGTGGGCCGGCGCCGGATCCCGACGATACTCGAATGGCCGCCGCGGTGGAGGCAATTCGCGACTTTCTCGCGGAGATCGACAACCCTCGCGATCGAGTCGCGCTCGCGACCTTCAACACGAATTACCAAATCCTTGCCGAACCGACCGAGTCAATTCGGAGTGTCGTGGCGCTTTTGGATCAGATTGAGGAACCCGAGTCTGAAGAGGCGTATACCGAACTATACCGCGCGGTCGCCAGCACTGCGGAGTACCTCGAGAGTTCCCCTGGGAGAAACGTGATTGTTGTGCTCTCCGACGGCGAGAACTTCCCCTACGCCGAACATAGCGGCGAACCGCACCCGGAGTACGGATTCGAAGAGTTTACTATTGACGACACCGTCGAGGCGTTGCAGCGTCGCGGCTCGAGCGTGTACGCAGTCAACTTTGCAACTGCCGGGGACCGTTCCTTCGCCCGGATTGCACGAGAGAACGGAGGCCTCGTTTACGACGCATCCGACCCAGGCGAACTATTGGACGTCTACTCGGACATTCGCGACCGAACGCTGCGGGAGTACCGGATCGGATACCGCGCCGGGACAAGCCCTGCGGAACAGCGCTACGTGCAGGTGGTCGTGTACACACGAGACGGGAGCGCTCGCTCAACCAGAACCTACTTCGCGGGCACCCTCTTTGGATTGCCTACCGATCGGATCTCCGTACTGACCTTTCTGCCACTTCTCTTGGCTCTTCTCATCGCGGCGCTCCTAACCCTCGTGAGGATCAAGAACAACCGAACCGAGCCAAACATCGAAGTGATCAACGCGCGCGGAAGAGCTACCCAGATCCAGAACATCACGAGTCCGAAAACCGTGATCGGCGGAAGCGAAGCCGCCGACGTAACGATTGTCGGCGCCCCGGATGTGCGCGATAGTCACGCGACAATCGAGTACGACCAAAAGAACAACACCTATACGGTGGTAAGCACCGAACCGATTCAGGTCAACAACCAGCCAACCAAGCGTCGCAAGCTCTCGCCCGGCGATGTCGTGCAGTTGCCCGGTGCAACGGTTGTCTTCGATGCACCAGACACAGACGAAAGCGATACATGATCACCAAGTTCATTGAGGCCTGGATACTGCTTCCAGGCCTTCTCGTGCTCTTGCTTCTGATCGCGGGGCTCGTTCTCCTCGGAGCGAGCAAGCGCATTGAGCTTGCCACGAGGTCTTGGGGTGATGCAGCCCCACCCCGCGCTCTGCAGGTACCCCTGCGCCGAACCCGTACCGCGGCAATTGTCCTCATTGCCGCTTCGGGGCTACTCTACATTTCGAGCACCGAGATGTTCTCCCGAGCACTCATGGGTCGGCTCGAACGTTCGGTCGCGCATGCTTCCATGCAAGAGATTGCGGCTTCCGAGGCGATTGTTGTCTTGGGAGGCGGCATCGTCTCGCCGACCGCAATCGGCGAGACGGGTTTTCTACCGCCGCAACCCGATCTCTCGGTCGAAGCCAAAGCGCGGCTCGTTCACGCGTACGTAATCGCGCTGGAAACCAGTCTACCGATTATCCTCACCGGTGGCCGCGTCTTTGGCGGCACCGATATTCCAACTGAGGCGGAGACCGCAGCCCGCATACTCGAGGAACTCGGTATCGACCCGCAGCGAATAATGCTCGAGGAGCGGTCCCGATCGACCGCCGAGAACGCACGGTATGTGTCACAACGGTGGGATTACGAGCGTGTCGCGGTTGTAACAAGCGGGTACCACATGCCTCGAGCGCTTTTGGCATTTGATGCGGTGGGCACACGCGTCTCACCCGCCCCAACCGCCTTTCGAGCCGATCGCAGAGGTTTTCACCCGTTTATGGCAATGCCGTCTATCGGCGCCTTCAACAATACCGTCACCGTGGTCCGCGAGCGTATCGGGTATGCGTGGTATCGACTTACGTTGTAAAATCTTCCAATCATCGATACACTGGTACAAACGCTCGGCTTATGATAATATTGGAGATATCAACGAAAAAAGAACTTGCCACGGCAGCAAGCCGGTGGAGGTGGGATGACGACGCTAATTGTTGAAGACGACTTTACAAACCGGTTGGTGCTCCAGAAGCGGCTCGAGGAGCACGGCGCGGTTGAACTGGCGGTAAATGGTGTCGAAGCTATCGATGCGGTAACCAATCGCCTCAAAGATGGAAAGACGTACGATTTGATTTGTCTGGATATCATGCTTCCAGAGATGGACGGGCAAGAAGCGCTCAAGCGAATCCGCGCCGCAGAGGCTTCTGCCGGGTACGCCGTTGGACAGGGATCAAAAATCGTCATGACAACGGCACTTAGCGATGCCAACAACGTCATGAGTGCCTTCCGCGGGGAAGCGGACGGATACCTCGTGAAGCCCATCGAACGAGACAAGCTCGAGCAGCAACTCAACGCGCTCGGCCTGCTCTCCAAGTAGCGTCAGCAGTGCGTGCGGATGGGGTTCCGCACGCACGATACCTCAGACTATAGCGAGTTGATGTACTCAGCCAGCGAATCTTGGGCATTCATTAACGCATCGTTCGCCACCGCGAGATCCTCGCGCACACCGTCAATTTCCTCTTCTTGCCGCGCCAAACGATCGAGATAGGTGCGGTAGAGATCATCTTCGCGAGACAGCACCTCGAGATTCGCCCGAACGCGCTCCTGTTCACGATAGACGCTGCTCAGATCGCGCTCGAGTCGGCTTACGCGTTGCTGCCGGTCAGCAACCGCACGCCGAAGGTCTGCTAACTCTCGGAGGGTAGACGCAGCCCTCGCATCGATCTCCCGGCTCGAGGCATAGAAGACCAACTGCTCTTCCGACATCGAAGCCAACGAGAAGCTCTGGCCGGTGACCTGTTGCTCCACGACCGGGACCTCGAGCTCGGCCCCCTCGAACGGAACCTCAATGCGGTAGGCAGCATCGGTGAGCTCCACCCCCTCGGTGGGTGCGAGTAGCTCCCGCCCGGCTTGCCGAGGGTGAACGACAATGAGCGTTTGCTCCCCGCCCGTGGCACTTTCCGAATCGCTCACCCGCTCGAGCTGATACCTCGTCTCGTAACGGACCTCGGTCTGCGTTCTCATGACCCCGTCGGCAATGGTCACGCTCGTGACTGCCGAGGGCGATTGCTCGCGCTCGACCACCACAACGGTGTCGGTCTCCACGGCATAGCTCACCAATCGTGCCTCGTCTGCCGCGGTTGTCGGAACACGTGCGTCGCCGACGTAGGTGCCGTCGGCGAAGATCGTCACGGGACCCGCCGGAAACGCGGCGTCGGTGGGGTTGGAGAAGCGCACGCCACGAGTGACGAGCGAGCGAAGCGTTGCCGGGTCGTAGATCACGACCTCCTCGGCGCGAATGCTCTCCTGAATGATCGGGATTAGGGCGGCACCACGTCGAGCAATCGAAACGGGCGTGACGATCTCGTAGATCGATCCAGACTCTGCTATCGCCTCAGCCGGACCGCTCGGGAGCGAGATTGGGGCCGAATCCGACAAGCGAGCCACACCGCTCGATGCTGCGAAATCGTCCATAGCCTCCGATTCCTCGGCGGCGAACGACCGCCCACGCGAGGCCGGAGCCGGCGCGAGCGCGACACCCCGGTCAAATTGCTGGGGCGTGACGATGGGAGACTCCGGCGGCGCCACGTTCGGCCGTTCTCGGTAGATGGGGGAGTAGAGGTCCATGACAAAAGAGATCGGCTGCGTCGCGGCCAGTCTGAGCCGGACATCGTGCCAATCGGACTCACTTGTGTTTTCTACGATCGCCCAGCCTTGGAGCTGAGCCGCGCCGGACTCGCCGAGGACGAGCCGGTACGAGCTTTTCCAGACCGGGACTCCACGCACGTACGAAATCCGCACCTGGCGACGACCGCTACCGGTGAAGCGCACCGTGACGGTCTTGCGATCTTCCTGTCGGTTTGACGCGAGAACATCAAGTGCGGCCTCGAGCTCTTGCTGAAGCGACGAATCGACAAAGCGGACGGTGCGAATATCGTCCAGTCGAAACTGACGGAACCCATCTTGGGTAAGCAATGTCACATGCGCCCGTTGGACAGCTTGCCCGTCGACGATGACATTCTGGGACTCAATACCGCTGATGACTCCCTCAACGTTTTGATCGTCGACAACAACCCGCTCGCCTCGTGCACGCGCGAGAAGCTGTGCGAGACTCGGGTTGTCGCCGATATCAAGCGAGAAGCTGTCCAGAATTCGGCTCACGGGGTCTTGCGACGGATAGCTGATCTCAACGCGGCCGCCTCCGGCATCCTCAACGACGAGACTTTTGAGAATGTCGTTTACATCGTCTGTCGTGAACGTAAGCCGAACTACGGCGTCACCGTCTACGATTCCCTCATGAGTGAAGGTACCAACACCGCTGGAGAAGAGATCAATCGATTGCAGCGAGATCGGCGCTGATGCGCCGATTGCCTGCACTGGGCGTTGGTGGTTTTCCGGCTCCTGAGCTACACCGGTCGCAGAAAGCGAAACCAATCCCACAACTGCAAAAACAGCCCCGAGCGAGATCACTCGCCGGGGGCGCTCATTTCTCCATGCTGCCGTCAAACGCAATGTCACTCGCACCAAAGTTGATTGAACGAACAAAAGCCAGCGCCTCAGGTGCACCAAACTCTCGACTCATCCCGTTGTCTTCCCATTCGATCGAGAGCGGGCCGCTGTATCCGGCCGCGTTTACCTCGCGCATGATCGCATCGAAGTCAATGCTCCCGTGCCCCATCGACACAAAGTTCCAACCGCGGCGCAGGTCTCCGAACGGGAGGTGCGACCCAATGATGCTTGCACGGCCGTCGAGCGTGACTTTCGAATCCTTCATGTGCACATGGTAGATTCGATCGGCCAGATCACGATAGAACAGATGCGGCTGGATCCCTTGCCAGATCAGGTGCGACGGATCGAAGTTCACGCCGAGGGTCTTGCGGTCACCGAACTCCTTGATCAGTCGTTGCATCGTGTAGAGATCGTAGGCTATTTCGCCGGGGTGAACCTCGAGGGCGAATCGGACTCCGTTCTTGTCAAACTCATCAAAGATCGGATTCCAAAGCTCTACAATGCGTCCGTACCCATCGGCGATGTGCTGCTCCGTAGTTGGCGGAAAACTGTACCACCAGGCCCAGATCGGCGAACCCATAAAGCCGGTTACCACATCAAGCCCGAACGCCTTCGCCGCCTGCGCGGTGGCCATCATTTCATCCACCGCCCACTTGCGAATCTCGTCAGGCTTGCCGGCAAGGTTTTTCGGTGCGAAGGTATCGTTGCGCGGATCGGGGTTGTCTCCAACGAGTTGCCCAACGATGTGGGAACCGATCGACCAACACCCGAGATTGCTCTTCTTGAGCGTCTCGCGGCGCTGTTCAACATACGACGAGTCAGCTGCTGCCTTGTGTACGTCAAAGTGATCACCCCAAGTGCAGAGCTCGAGACCGTCAAATCCCCAGCCTCCAGCTTTCTCACAAATCTCGGTGAACGGAAGATCCGCCCACT
>JBMCTC010000195.1:0-6172 GCA_048624115.1 Spirochaetota bacterium | reverse complement strand
GAACCCGATGTACACCAAGGCGATCGACTCCGACCTCGCCATGCAGTGGCTCAAACAGGCGCGGCAAGAGATCGATCGGCAGCAGCTCGCGCAGTTGTTGTCCAGGATTGACTTCTGAGCTCGAGGAACTACGTCCTCGGACAGTCCGGCTTGAGCACGACTGACTCTCAGAGTTCGGTTGTCGGCTCGGGATGTATCCCGGTTGTTTCGTGCAGATTCGTTGAGAGTGACGTACCGGCAAAGCTCGTCCGCGAACGCTCAGCGGCCGAGGCATCGGGTATACCAAAACGGCAGCCGACTACGTCTTCCAGCGCTTGTAGTGGGGTTCTCGTTTGGTATCTTGATGGAGAGGAGGCATAGGTGCCAAAGAAGAAGAGAGGTCGTCGCATCGGCCTCGCACTGGCGGCCGGAGGCGCGAAGGGAGTTGCCTACATTCCTTTTCTCGCCGCGCTTGAAGAGATGGGTGTCCATCCGGCTGTCGTGGCGGGTTCGAGCGTGGGATCCGTCATCGGTGGACTGTACGCCGCAGGCTGTACGCCCGCCGATATCACTGATATCGTAAAACGTTTTAAGCCGCGTCGGATGGGAGAGTTCTTTCGCATCAACTGGTCCGGACCGGGAATCATAACGAGTTCAAGCGTTCGTCGATTCTTGAGCGATACGCTCCCGGTGACTACGTTTGCGCAGACTCGTATCCCGTTCGTGACCGTAGCCACCGACTACTGGCGCCGCGACCAGGTGGTCTTTCGGACCGGCTCGCTCATCGACGCAATTACAGCGAGTGCCGCCGTACCGGGACTCTTTGAACCGGCTCGCGTAGACGGTCGCATTCTCATCGATGGGGGGATCACCAACACGCTCCCCTACGATCTCATTGACAGCGAGTGCGACGCTGTGATTGCACTTGATGTTAGCAACCGAACCGAGAATCCCGATCGCGACGACATGCCACGTGGAGCAGAGATGGTGCTCAACACGTTTCGTATTCTCACGGATCGACAGACTGAAGAGAAGGTTGCGCACGATCCGCCTGCTATGCATTTCAGGCTCAAAGTGCCGTTCGTAGAGGTGCTCGACTTTCATAAGTATGAGGAGATCTTCGATAAGGTGTGGCCCGAGGTCGATCGCTTTCGCGATGAAGTGTCGAAACTGCTATAGATCCAACCTACTCTGCTAAGACCCCGGTCTCTCGGTCACCGCCTGGTTCTACCGACGGCGTGAAGCGGAGGGTGAAGGTGGGGTTCTCGCTCTTCGAGATCGTGAGCTCCGCGCCTATCTGCTCCGCGAGTACCTGAATCAGTCTCAGTCCGAGCCCGCCGGGTTTTCCGCTGAAGGCGGAACTCGGTATCGCGGGGCCGGTGTTGCTTAACGTTACCACGCATTCGTCGTTCTTGAAGCCGAGCTCGAGCCGGAACTCCGGATGGTCGGCCTGTGGGAAACCGTACTTCACTGCGTTCGTGACTACCTCATTAACGATGAGGGCGAGAGGTAGGGCGGTGTCGGCGGGAAGGAGCAACGGTTCGATCGAGAGCTCCCGATGTACCTGTTCCGAGCCAACCGCCGAAATCGCTGCCGACACGAGGTTGCTGAGATACCCCTTGATATCGACGAGCTTCGAGGTGTCGCTCTTGTGCATCATCTCATGCAGGATGCGAATTGCCTCGATTCGGCTAACCAAGTCTGACAGATCAACGCTTCCCTTTGCGCTGCCCTGCTTGAGTTCGACGAGTGACCGCACCATCGCGAGGTTGTTCTTGATTCGGTGGTTCATCTCGCGGACGAGGAACTCTTGCTCTGAGAGTGCCTTTTGGATTCTCTGCTCATCGTTCTTGCGCGCGGAAATGTCACGAGATTTTGTGATAATGCCCACGAGTTGATTGTTCTTGTCCATCGTGACATCGGTTGAGGTCTCAAACCAGAGGTAGTATCCGTCGCGGTGTCGGATTCGATACTCGGTTGCTCCGATCGGCACGCCTTGCAAGAGTCTCCGATACGCCTCGTTCTCGACAATGTGTTGATCTTCCGGATGCAGGAGATTGTCGGGGGAGAGCCCGATCAACGTCTCGGGTTCGTAGCCGAGAATCTCCTTGACCGATGGCGAGACGTACTGGAAGGCGCCAACCGAATCGTGTAGACAGACGATCTCTCCGGTCGTCTCGGTCAGGAACTGATACCGTTCCGCCAGGCGACGGTACTCGGCCTCACGCTCTGCGAGCGCCATCGTTGCTCGGTGCTCTTCAGTGACGTCAATGCAGATACCGGTCCACACGACGCTCCCGTCGTCTCGCTCATCCGGGCTCGCCTGTGCCTTGAGCCACTTTTCATCGCCGTCGCGAGTTGTGAGGCGATGCGTAATCGAGTAGGGCTGCAGTGTCCTCGCAGATCCGAAGACGTGGTCGATGACCCGTTGTCGATCGACCTCGGGAACCGCCTGGAGGAGTACTTGCGGGTCATTCATCGACTCGATGGCCGTGTAGCCAAAGTAGCGCGCGATACTCTCACTCACGTACGGGAAGCCGTGCGTTCCATCGGGGCGGAGTAACAGTTGAAAGACAAAGCCCGGCGCATTCCGAGTGATCGCCGGCAGGATACTCGCGTTGTCAAAGCCGATATCGTCCGATAGCTCATCGGGCAGTTCGATCATGAGCAACTGCACGAGCGGCTCGGGATAGCCTGCGAGGCGCAACGGGCGATACTTGCTCTGATAGAGTCGCGTGGCGCCTGTCTTGAGCGTCAAACTCTCAGAGAAGACGAGCGTTTTGTTCTCGCGGAGGCAACCTCGTACCCGTTCGATCTCCTCCTCGTAGCGATCCGGGTAGATTTCTTCAATCCGTCGCCCGACCATCGCTTCTCGAGTCGTGTCCGCTATGCGAGCCGCCGATTCATTCGCCATGATCACCGTTGCCTGCTTGTCGTAGACAACGATCGGATCGACGGCGCTCTCGAAGAGTGCACGGTACTGCACCTCGTTTTCCCGTGAGCGAGCGTGTGCGTCAAAGAGCTCAAGTGCCATTCGTACGGTCTCGAGAAGTACAAAACTGCCGGAGTCTTTGACGACGTAGCCGTAGCCTGCCAGATCGCGGACCTGCTCAACTGTTTCCTGGTCGGAGTGGCTCGTGAGGAAAACGACCGGGACATCGCGAGTCGCAAGAATGCGTTCCGCCGCCACGGTCCCATCGGAGCCGTTTCCCAGGTCGATGTCCATCAACACAAGCGAGATCGCAGACTCGCTTGCCATTCGCGCCTCTGCTTCCTGTGCGTCCGCCGCCCACAGCACGTCGTACCCGTTCTTGCGAAGCGTGTTCATCTCATCGAGCGCGACTATGCGTTCATCTTCTACAAGCAGAATCCGACGTATCATATCCCTTTGCACCGTTTTGGCAATATATCACTTTTTTGACGTGGTGTACGGTGTCTCCGAGCCGCTGTCGTAAGCATGCTTCGTCTGATATACTCCAGCGTCATGGAAATCCGAGAACGGGTCAAGCTGTTGCGAAAAGAGATGGCCACTGAAGGATACGACGCCTATTTGATCACCAGTAGCGATCCCCACCAGAGTGAGTATCCACCTGCCAGATGGCGCTCCCGAGCATGGATAAGTGGGTTTGACGGGTCGGCAGGGACCGTTGTGGTTACCGCACACGAGGCAGGGCTCTGGACGGACTCGCGGTACTTCCTTGCCGCGCAAGAAGCGATCGCTGGGACCGGGTTCCGCCTGTTTCGTGAGGGTGACCCGGGCGTGCCGGGATACGCAGAATGGCTGCAAACTACACTAGCGGAGGGCGACGTCCTCGGTCTCGACTCGGACACCACTTCTCTCAGCGAGTATCGTGAACTCATCGAGGGCCTCGATTCCAAGCAGATCTCTGTTCACGCAGGCCCCGATTTGGTCGATCGCATATGGCGCGATCGACCGTCGCTGCCTACCGAGGCTGTCTTCGCCTACGAACCGCGGTTCTCTGGTCAGAGCAGAGGAGAGAAGCTCTTTCAGATTCGGGCACGAATGGAAACGACCGGTGTCACGGCACATGTTCTCTCTACGCTCGACGATATCGCCTGGACACTGAATCTGCGTGGTAGTGACGTTCCCTATAATCCAGTGTTCGTCGCGCACCTAATGGTTATGCGTGAGCGAGCCATCCTCTTTGCAGACGCTTCGAAGTTTCCAGAAGACCTCGTTACCGAGCTCGGCCAAGAAGACGTCGTGATCGAACCGTACTTGAATCTGCCCTCGGCGATCGCTTCCCTCGAGACGGGTAGTGTCCTTCTCTACTCGCCCGACCACATCAGCGTCGGTCTCTCGTCCAGCGTTCGCTCAGAAGTTACTAGGATGGAGGCGCCCAACCCGAGTTCGCTCATGAAGGCGCAGAAAAACTCAATCGAGCTCGAGAACCTTTGTCGGGCGATGCTCAGAGATGGGGTCGCGATGGTGCGTTTTCTCTCGTGGCTTACCGCATCAATCGAACTCGGCGAGGTCGTGACGGAACTCACCGCGGAGCAGCAGCTTTCTGCGTTTCGGTCGGAGGGAGAGCACTTTGTCTCCGAGAGTTTTCGGACAATTTCGGCCTATCGGGGGCACGGAGCAGTCGTCCACTACGCGGCGAGCGAAGAGAGCGCGTCGCGACTCGAGTCTGCCGGCCTCTTCTTGATCGACTCGGGAGCGCAGTATCTCGACGGTACGACCGACATAACGAGGACGGTGACGCTTGGTGAGCCGACCGAAGAGCAGCGTCGAGAGTACACGCTGGTCCTCAAAGCCCACGTTACTCTTGCGACCATTCGCTTCCCAGCGGGGACGACTGGTCTGGTGTTGGACGCCATCTGTCGTCAGCACTTGTGGCGCCACGGTCTCAACTACGGTCATGGGACGGGGCACGGCGTTGGTTTTTTCTTGAACGTTCACGAGGGTCCACAGCGGCTCGCACAGCGTCGCTCTATGCAGCCGCTTCTACCCGGAATGATTATCAGCAATGAACCGGGGCTCTATCGACCAGAGCGATACGGTATTCGCATCGAGAACCTGGTCGTCGTAGAGGAGGACGAGTCAAACGAGTTCGGACACTTCTATCGACTGCGGACTCTGACTCTGTGCCCCTTTGATCGATCGCTCATTGACCAATCGTTGCTCAGCGCGCAGGAGATTGACTGGATCAACGCCTACCACCGCGGAGTCCGAGACAAGCTCCGCGGTTCACTCGATCCCGACCTCTCTATCTGGCTCGATGAGGCGTGCGCGCCGCTCGAGTAAACATAACGACACGAAATCAATACTTGACGGAATCAAGCACCCGCATCTATCATTCGGCCAGGGAGAGGCGTTGGGGAGCGCCTGTGGGAGGAGCGTGGACTATCAGGACGTACAAAGAGACCTGCTCACTCGGTTGAGCGCGAAAGAAGACAAACCATTGGCCGTTATCTCGTCGCTGCTGCAAGAACACAGCTCGGACGGGGAAATATACGGCAAACTGCTTGCGAGCTTGCTGAGCTCCAATGTTCCCGAAGACAACGCGCAGCTTGTCTTCCATCGTTTGTTGCGGCACCACCAAGAAATGGCCCGCGAGCTCGATCGAGATCTCGATATCCGTGTGTCGGCCATGGATTTTGCCATTCAGCATCCAGAGCTCGTTCGTGACCCGGTAGTCGTCGACAGGGAGACGCTTCAGCTCTCGAATCGACTCGCCGCGGTAGATGAACTCACCGGACTGTTTAATCGTCGCTTTCTCGAGATTGCACTCGGGAAGGAGATCAACCGCGCCCAGCGCTACGACCATGTGTTTAGCCTGCTTTTTCTCGATATCGACGATTTCAAGATTATAAATGACACGCACGGCCACCAAGTTGGAGATCAGGTTCTCAAGCGATTTGGAGAAGCTGTGCTCCGCCTCTTACGCAACGAGGATATCGGAGCGCGGTTCGGTGGCGAGGAGTTCGTCATTATTCTTCCCCAGACAGATGCTTCCGGGGCGCTCGCCTTTGCCCGCCGATTGCAGTCGGCTCTCAATCACGAAGATGCGCTTGCCGGGACCTCAATCACCTTTTCCGGTGGCATCGCTGTCTTTCCGGTCAGCGGGCTAACCGCCCGCCAACTCCTGAACAATGCCGATACCGCACTCTATCAGGCCAAACTCAACGGTAAGAACCAAGTTCGCGTGCACGGGGCCGAAAAGCGAAA
>JBMCTC010000194.1:0-6180 GCA_048624115.1 Spirochaetota bacterium | reverse complement strand
TACGCCGCTTATCGTTGATTTGCTTCACTTCCCCAAGGTGTGTGACACTCTCCAATGTTTCTCCGCAGCCGTCGGCCACTCTTTCCGGTGTGCCCTCCCACCGGAGGAGTGGGAAAGTAGGTCTCGAAGAGACATCGCGCTCCAAGAGCCGAACCGCATACGGTTCCGAGACTGGAGAGCGTGGTGCCGCCAAACTCGGCTCGTCGAACGAAGTCGTCGCGCATGCGGCGAGCATGAGACCGGGAAGGAACGCGACGACGACGATCGGAGGTGCCGGATGGGCGCGTATCGCCCCCCGCATTCTACTACATCGTCTCGCCGACGAGCACTACCAGTTGAAGTACCGGTACGGGTCGTCTCCATATACGTAATCGTAACGGTAGTCCGCTGCGTAGAGTCCCGCTTCACGTACCGTGATCCACATCTCGCTCGCCGGCCCGAGGAGGCCGCCTCCCCAGACGCGGTCGTAGAGGTTCGCTCGGTCGTAGAGATGGACGGCGAGCAGTGCATTCGACTCGGTCACGAGCGCAGCCGGGACATCGTAAACCCGCGGCATGTTGTGGGGCCAGGGCCCCTTCTCTTCCATGACATCGATTCGTTGGCCGTTCCAGTACGTGTGGTCGGAGTCGTCAATCTTTCCGAGTGAGAGAATGAGGTTGCGGCCGATCCACTCCGTCGGAATCTCAACGGAACGACGGATGATCACTTCGTTCGTGACCTTGGACCACCGTGGGTCCTGGTGCTCCCACGGTCCGGGGAGCTCGATGGTGGCGCACTCCACGTCGCCGGACTCAGACACCGCCGCATCAGGACTCACCAGATCCGGTTTGCTGATATCGGGAGTACCGGCCGGGCGGGGCTCGCCTCGAAGACGTGGTATCGGATCACGCTGACGCTGCGCATATCCCTGCCAGCTTCCGGCAAGCGAAACTCGCCGTGCCTCCGGCGGCTCGAAAATCGACGAGTCGGCCTCGAACGTCGATCCGAGGTTTGCAAGGATCTGACTGAGCGCGCGGGTAGCACGCCACCGGGTAATCCTGAAGTAGCGCTTGTAATCGGCATCGAAAAGAGTTGGGTCAATCTGCACCGCGATCGCCACGCCCTGCCCGATCAGGCGGCGAGCAATCAAGCCATCCGCCCCGGTCTCCCATCGCGCCGACGCCTCGTCAATGCACCAACTGTTGTGGGGAGCGCGATATCGCAGATCTGAGGCGCTCAACCCGGCGCACTGTTCCCACGCCGGGGGCGTAAGCGATCCACGGGTGAGCCGACGCTCGACGTAACGCAATCCAAGCGGTCCGGAGACGCGAAAGCGGCGGAGAAAGAGCACCGCCCCACCGCCACGAACATGCTCGAGCAGAGCTTGTTCGTCAGGCGTCTCGAGCCTGCCGATAACCAAGAGGGAATCGGTATCCACGCCCGCCACGCCGTCGACGCGAACGAAACACACACCAAGCGAGCCAAGCAGCGCTGCGTCTTCCTCATCCCCAAGGAGCGTGACACTCCGCTCGAGCGGTGGCACACTGGTTGCCGCGTACCGGCGTATCCGACTCGAGAGCAGCTTTGCGACTGGCTCCTCCTCGGTCCGGGACTCGAGGTCGAGTGTACAGAGAGTGACCGCACCACGCCCGTAGCGGAGCTCGAGCAGAGGCGAATAGGCGAGGTCGAACTCACACTCGAGAATTGGTCGCCACCCCGAGCGGTGCGGCTTTTCGATGGGCGCACTCGAGACGGTGCCCCGGTTTCCCCAGTGAAACCCGTGATAGGGAAACCACCACTTCGCCAGGCGCGTGGTCTTCGGATCGAGACACGGATACCCTTCGACTGCCGTACTCGCTCCGCGCCAATCGCACAGTTCTTCGTCGGAGAGTCCGCGCACTACCGGGTGATCCTCGTCAATGCGAAAGACGCGCCTTGCGAGATGCTCGGCAACGCGAAACCCTCGCGAACGCAGCCACTCGCGGCTCTGCGTGAGAATCAGGAGGTGTGCGCCCTCGGCTACTTGCTCCTGCACATCTCGGGGAATCGCCCCGCCGGTTCCGAGCTCTCCCTCACCTATCACAACGAGCGACGGTTGCGCCTGCGATTGCGGGCCGTCCTCGATCACCAAAAACGGGAACCGATCGCGATGATCTGTCGGCCCGATTCGTGCAATGAGCTCGACGTGGCCACGCGCGCTCACACGCTTCGGCGCCGACGCAATCGACTGGTCAGGAAGCGAAAAGGAGAGGTCGATGTGTCGCTGCGAGCCGGGATCGATCGTTCCGGTGGTGGAGCCCGAATCAACAAGCGCCTCATCGAGATACGCTGCCCACGAGACACACCAGGTCGCAGCCCCGGAGAGCTCGCTCAGCAGCACGACCGTCTTTCGTACCTCTTCGCCCGAGCGAAAGATATGATCCTTAGCCGTGAGTGCTCCGGCCGACTGTGGATCAAAGCGGCCCGGGGATGCCGCGTCCTCCGAAGCGTCTGTCGCACCTTCACCGTGGTTCGCGGCGCCCGCGATCCAGGCGAGCGTCGGGCCGTTGTTCTCGATCAAGGTGCGGCCGGCGGGCAACAGTTGCTCGAAGCCGTTGTGCGGCCGCTCGAGCCATCCATGCCCGTCGTTCCAGGGAATCATCCCACCGCTGATGCCGGCGGTTCGCCAGCTGCGCCAAGTGTTTCTGAGAAAGAGTTGCTCCAGCTCCTGCAGGGCTGGAGCAGCATCCATGAGCGGGTTGAGATGCCAGCGGCGGTAGTGCTCGGCCTCGATGTGGGTATCGGCGATCTCCTGCCGATACGCCTCGGTCTCGAGCTCGTAGGCGTGCTTTCCGAGATAGATGGCACAGTACTCGGTAACGAGTGGTTCACTGTGAATGCCGCCTCCGAAGTCGGTCCGAGCCCGCGTGAAGGATACATGCACGGGAGTGCCAAACTCCACGATCAAAAGCGGCAACTCGCCGTCGTGCGCCCATTTGCTCAGCCACTCCTCGCGCTCCTGCAGTGGCGTAAGGTTTAGATACATGTTCAGCGTGTGCACATCGCCAATGCCACCGCCGTGATGCATAAACATCGGGCGGCTCGGATCGAGCTCATGAAAGATGCGCACTGCGTCGTGACCTGCCGCCTCGCGGCGTGTCCGGAAGTAGCCGAGCTCGTGCCACGCGTCGCGACGTCGGCCGATGCCACAGGGGTCCATGTTCAGACTCGACCCAAACGTGTTCCCGTTGGTAGCCCACATGACAAGCGAGGGATGATGGTGCACGTGCATGATCTCTCCACGCGTCTTCTCCATGTAGGAAGTGGGCGTCTCTTCTTGATCCCATGTGTCGAGGTAGTCCCACACCCGCCCTGCAGGTGCTGCAATCAAGAACCCGAGCTCGTCGGCAACGCTGCACCACGAGTCTATGAACTCGGAGGAGACGCCGGCGCCCGGCCAGATCTCAGCGATCGAGAAGTCGGCCTTCCGGTAGTTTGCAATTGCGCTTGCGATCTCCTCACGAGAGACGCACTTGGCCGCAAGGACCGGTCTGAAGTGCATCTTCCGACCGTTGAAGAAGAAGTCTCTACCCTCAATCCAGATCTCACGGAACCCAAACCGCCGGCGAACGAGCGCTTGCGCGTCCGCCGCAGCCATCACCTCAATCGTATAGAGGTACGGGTCATCAGGCTCCCAGAGGTAAGGATCGGACCAAGGAACCTCGACCGTCGATCGCTTGTCAGAGTGGTTCGGCTCTGAGACGTGCTCGACTACGGGCTTTCCTGTCTGGTCGACCACACGCACGCTCACGGGACCTGTGATCTGTGTTGTTTCGCTCCCGACGTTCCCGGCGCGTGAGACCAGATCGACTCGAAGCGATTGCCTGCGCACGGAGGGAAACAGAAGAATGTCGAACGATGGCACAGAGAACTCCTTGCAAAGAGGGGCCCCGCTGCTGCGGAGCCCCCGGGACTAGACGCATGTCGTAAGTGAAAGACTATCTCCCGGTGAGCGCAAGCCACTCTTCGAGTTGGCGCACGATCTCTTGACGGATCTCTGGATACCCTGCAGCCATCGTCTTCTCGTAGCGCTCCTGCTGCATCGCTTCGTAGCGTGCGTCATCGTCCAGGTAGAGCCACTCACTGCCCCAGTACTCCTCGTCGGCGGCGCTGTGCTGCGCGATGAGGTTCTTGACCGGTTCGATGTCGGGCAGAAAGCCCCGAATCGGAGAAACGTTTGCCGTTCGATTAAGCTCGTCGGTTACCTCCCAGAGGTCGTCGGGCTGACCGGGCAGCAGATACGCGTTGAACTGGTTTCCGAAGAGCCACGCGGTGTTCGGGTGATACGCACTGTTGCCCGAGTCGTCGCGGATCTGCTCGATACGATTGGTGCCAACCTTGTTATAATGCACTCCCTCGATTCCAAACACGAGCATGTTGTACATTTCTACATCGGTGTTGAAGACCTCGAGAACTCGCACGGCGGCCTCTGGCTCCTTCGAATTAACCGTGATGGCGTTCATCGTCCCGTCGCCGGCGCGGGCGCTTACGTACGCCTCCGCAAGCGGAATGACCAGCATCGGTCGGCCATACTGGATCTCGAGCTCGGTCTCTATGCCGGGCTTGTAGCCGGTTCTCCAAACACCGTAACGAAGCTGATCGATGTCGGCCTGTACATTCTGTACGGTTGCGATGTCCTCTCGAATCAAACCTTCGCGCAGCCAGTCGCGATAGATCTCGTCGTAGCGTTGTTTGATCGCGTCGCCTTCAGCCTTCTCCAGTACCTCGAACTCATCGCCCTCGAGGCGAATATTGATAGGTGTTCCAGGAACTTGCTCCCAAATACCGTAGAAGAGGAACATCGGGTTGTATGGATAGAGGTCGGGCTCACCCTCGTGAATTGCTCGAAGGTACGGCTCGAGACGACTGATCTGATCGATAATGTCTTCGCCGGCGCGAATGTAATCGACATCAAGATCGTACTCATCTGCGAGCTCCTGGGTCGTCGCCAGTGCGTGCTGGGTCACAATGGTCTGATAGTTCGGCACTGCGTAGATCGTTCCATCGACCTCTCCTGCCATGAGCAAGAAGTCGGGAAGCGAGCGGAGCAGAGCCGGAGCGTGCTCCTCGAGTAACTCGTTAAGCGGTAGGAAAGCGCCGTTCGCGACTCGCTCGTAGAAGTTGTTCTGCCAGTTGGCGGTAAAGACGATGTCCATCGGCTCACCCGAGGCAAGCATGACGTTCATCCGGTCCTCGTACGCGCCCCAGTCGGATCGCTGGAAGTCGACCCGAATACCCTCTCGGGCTTCGAGTTCCTCGTTGATCGCCGCCCAAACCATCTCCTCGTCCTGCTGCTTGCCGCCGAGGTAGTGCCAGCTCACCTCGCGGGTTTCCGTCGGCTCGCCTGCCTGGCCGCCCTCGTTTGCTCCAGACGCAAAGAGCGTCGCCGCACAGATCAGAAGCGCGATTGCTACTGTTACCTGTTTCATCGTAAGACTCCTTCTTTTTGTTCTTCTGAAACGGATCAACGATCCGTTCTTCTACCCTTTAATCGAACCGACTGTCATCCCCTTCACGAAGTAGCGTTGGAAGAAAGGGAAGATCAGCAGCATTGGTCCGGCGGCAACAACCGCCATTGCCATACGCATGCTCTCAGTCGGAATGCGCACGATATCGGCTACGTTGATGGTCATCTGTTGGTTTGTGAGATCGGCCAAGAACCGCAGTTCCCGCATAATGCGCTGCAGGAGATACTGGAGCGGAAAGAGCGACTCGTCGCGAATGTAGAGCAGCGCGGTAAACCAGTCGTTCCAGCGGGACAACACACCGAGTAGCGCCATTGTTGCGATGAGCGGTTTCGAGAGCGGAATCACGAGCCGCAAGAAGATCGTCATTTCGTTGGCGCCGTCGATCTTGGCGCTCTCAAAAATCGACTCAGGTATCTTTTGACAAAAGGACCGCATTATGATGATGGTCCACGCATTCACAAGCCCCGGAATAATGAGAACCCAGATCGTGTTGCCAAGGCGCAGGTACCGGGTGATCAGGATGTAGGTCGGTACCAATCCGCCCGAGAAGAGCATCGTAAAAAAGATGATGAACATCACAACGCCACGGTAGCGGAACCGGGTACGTGACAGCGGGTACGCCGCCAGCAACATTACGAATACGCTCACAGCCGTACCAAAGAGCGAGACAAAGAGTGAGACTTTATACGACTGG
>JBMCTC010000193.1:0-6189 GCA_048624115.1 Spirochaetota bacterium | reverse complement strand
GCGAAAACGCCGCGCCCGGGGACAAAGCATCCTCCCGCGAAAACGCCGCGCCCGGCGAAAAAGCAGCACAGAGCGAAACCGCCCCCGCCGACCGCCACACCATCCTCATGCTCAACGCGCTCGACGGGTTCTTTCGCGCGGTCGACTTCCTTGGGCTCGACTCGGTGCCGGAGCTGGTGCTTCGCTTGCTCGGCTTCGAGGCATTCGAGGAGTTCTGGGTCAAGCGCGTCTTGAACGGAGAGCAGAGCAACGTCGAGGGCTTTCGTACCCGCCACTCGAGCATCCGGGGAACCGCAAAGGGCGGCCTTCGCATCGACAACATTGTCGAGTTCTCGGAGGTCTCGGGGCTTGCCTTCCTCATGACGTGGAAGTGTGCCCGTGCGAAGATTCTCTTTGGCGGCGCGAAGGGCGGGCTGCGGCTGAATCCGAGAGACTACCGGGGCAACTCGATCGACTTCTTTGACACGATCTCGAATCTCGGCCGGTCGATCTTCCTGGTAACAGGGCCTGCGCGAGACGTGCCGGCAGGAGACGTCGGGTGTGGCCCGTCGGAGATCAGCCAGATCTTCGAGGGGTTCAAGTCTGCGCTCAGTGATCTCGCGAAAATGGCGTATGGGCTCAAGCAGGGCGTAGCGCTCTTCGACAACAAAACCGTCTCGCTTCGGCGTGCCCGCCAGATTCTCGAAGAGCACTTCGACATCGACCTAAGCGATCGGCGTGCCCTCCGCGAGCTCTTCGAGAATGAAGAGTACCTCGAGATCGTTGCCGCCACGCAGATTACCGGAAAGACGGTGCGTGGTCTCGCGGTACGAAACGGCGCGACGGGTCGTGGGCTCGTCTTCGCGATTCTCTCTGCCGTGGCGAATGAGTTTCTCGCCGGCCGGTGGGAGCCTTCGCGCGAGGTCGCCGAAGCCGAGCGATCACTGCTCGAGCGGTGTGTTGCGGTCACCGAACAGAGCGTACGCGAGAATGACGGATACTCAGGCATCTCAGAGGGCGACTGGTCTCTGCTGATGGAACACATCTTCCCGGCGCTCATCCGAGACAAACGAGTGGTCGTGCAGGGTGCAGGAAAGGTTGGTGGGTCTGCGATCGCCGATCTCGATCGCCTTGGCGCAAAGATCATCGCCGTCGCGGATGGCGAGGGAGCGCTTGTCGGAGAGAGCGGCCTCGACGTTAACGAGCTACTCGCACAGGCTCGGGCGACCGGTAGCGTCATCGGCTCCGCTCGTCGTGTTAGCCGCCGAATCGAGGGCGCGCGAGAGGGGGCAAGCGTGCTCGAAATGCCCACCGACATCCTCGTGCTTGCCGCGCTCGAGAACGCAGTCACCTCCGCGAACGCCCCGCGCCTCGAGGCGCGCCTGATCGCGTGCGGCAGTAACGGACCGCTCACGCCTTTGGCCGAGCGGATACTCGCCGCGACCGAGGCAACGGTCATCTACGACATTGCCGCAAACGCCGGAGGCGTAATCGCCTCGTACTTCGAGTGGCTTAGCAATATCTACGAGCGTCGACGATACGAGGCCGAAGTCATCCGCGGCAAGGAGTTCGCGCCCAAGTCGGTCAGCCGCTACATCATGCCCGACTATCAGACCCGGATCTACGATATCCTCGCCGCACCCTCGAACGACGGCTGGAACGCGCTTCTTCGTGACATGATGTTCACCACGATCAACGAGGACTACGCCTTTGCCTCCGAGCACGGGGTCACCCTCAAAGAGGCGGGGTTTACCAACGCGGTGCTCAGGACGCTTGCCGCGGCGGTTGCCACCGACGCGCATCTGGCCACCGCCGCGCTCGGCCTTCCGGAAAAGACGCGCGCACTGCTTCGCTCGTTCCTCGAACATCCCGAGGTTTCGCTCTACACCAACGACGCGGCGGCCCTGCGGGAGCGGTTCGGGTAACGCCAAATGAACTATAGGGAAGGGGAGCGCCCCGACCCTTTCGGGCAACCACTAACGCTCGAGCGACCAATCGTGCCGCAGCTCCCCTTGGCTCCAGCCCGCGTATTGACGGAGCCCTCCAGGCTCCGTCAATACCGCGCCGGGCTCTCCCGGCTCACTCCCGCTCGCCGGCCCGGCGCTCGCGGTCTTCCGCCAACCCCTTGTGGGCCTGGCGACTCGAGCGGAGAGCCCAAACGCCACGGACCAGCGCGACTCAAACTGAGTTAAAGAGCGCGAACGCGTACGCCGGGAAAGCGGGTGAATCCGGTGTCGGCTGTGACGAGATCGGCGTCGTATCGGATCACTGCTGCGGCGCACGGTTCACTCCCTCTCGTACTCCGCCGGACGCTCGCGACACCGGCAATGGACCGCTGCTCCTCGGCGAGCGGACCCGGTACTCCAGCCCCTCAACAATGAGGCGTGTGAGAGTCGTGTTCTCCTCGACCGCCCGCAGCTTCGCCTCGCGCGCAAGTTCATCCGGCAAGTTCAGTGTCGTTCGCATGCAGATATATCACTCGAGATACAGATCCATGTCAACGCAAGCAAACATACCGTCTATGTGAGCTGCTTCCACTCGGCACCGATCGCATCGAACCGTTCGTGCACCGCAGTCAGGAAGTCGGTGGAAAGCGGGGTGTGTTCGACCATGCCGATGTTGCTCTTTACGTGCGCGGGGTTCTTGCTGCCTACGATGGCGGTCGTGACCTCTGGGTGCGAGAGCGTGAAGCCCAGGCTGGTGAGAATGCGGTCGTCGGGCTCGTCGGGGAAGCGATTGATGCCGTCGGTCAGCTCCGCCTGGCGGCGGAAGTACTCGCTCGCGTAGCCGTTGCCGTAGGGATCGGGATCGTTTGCAGCGCGCCAGGCGCCGTTGAGAATGGGTCGCTTTGCAATGAGCCCGAGTCCGTGTTTGGTAATCTCGGCAAAGAGCTCGCGGCGCGCCTTTTGATCAACGAGATTGAAGCTCGTCTGCAGGATGTCGAACTGGTCGCTTTGTGCCGCCCAGAGAATCGCGTCGTTGTCGCCCGAGTAGCCAACGTAGCGGGTCTTTCCTGCTTGGCGGGCGTCATGAAGCGCACGAATCGCCTCACCTCGCTCCAGTGTCTCGACCGGGCAACTGTGGAGCTGCATGAGGTCAACGTGATCGGTCTTGAGGCGTTCGAGCGAACGATCAACGCTTGCCGTCACGCACTCGTAGCTCCAGCTGTCATCGCCACACGCACCACTCATGTGCCCGGTCTTGCTCGCGAGGACAAACTCGTCGCGACGGTTACTCACCGTGCGCCCGATCAGCTCTTCTGAAACTCCATAACAGCCGGCGGTGTCCAGGAAGGTAATGCCAAGGTCAAGAGCGGTGTTCAAAACCGCCCCAGCCTCATCTGCCTGGCCCGAGTCGAGCTGAAATCCGATCTCTGCCAATCCGATTCCAAGTGGCGTGATCCAGAGATCTGTCTTGCCAAGTTGTCGTTTTTCCATTGATACTCCCGTCCTCAAACATAGCAAATATCAGCTTGCGGCAGGCGAGCGGCACGCGCGCTAGGACACTTGTTCACCTACTTCAACTGTTCAAACTCCGGGTCAGCGGGCAGGTCGAAGATCTGAGACTCGTAGTCGGAGTAGTCAAGCGGCAAATCGTTTACAAACATCGTCTCGAGCCTCGAGCGAAGGCTCGCCACCGTCGCGCTTTGTGGAAAGCTGTAGTACGGGGGGCGGTCGCCCGTGAAACGTACCGTCGGAGCCTGTACATGTAGGTACGCCTCTGCAGCCGGATCGTAGTTCGCGTGCGTTTCGGGCGTTACCTCGCTCAGCACAACATCGGCGGCATCACGGGCGTTTGTCGTTCCTGCACTCGGGTTGTCAAGGAAGTAGGTATAGTTGACCCAACTCCGGGGGTAGGCGTTCCCGGGCGCGTGAGCTGTGGCTGTCTTGAGGGCCGGTGATCGAGGGCCGGTGGTATCAGCAACCGCTGAGTTTCCGTAAGACTGGTAGAATGCAACCTTTTTTCTTTATATCTTCATGTTGGAGGACATATGGCTCTCAATATAAAGAACGCCTCGGTCGAACGTCTGGTCGAAGAGGTCGCACGAATGGCCGGGGAATCCAAGACGGAGGCGGTCCGTCGGGCGCTCGAGGAACGCAGGGCGCGGCTCGCGTATCGCGTCGCGGACGGTGACCGGAAGGCACGCCTGCGACGATTTCTGGACTCCGAAGCCTGGCCATCGGTCCCGTCCGATGTGCTCGGCGTGCGCATCTCTCGGGAGGAGGAGGAGCAGATTCTCGGATACGGTCGGGAGGGCGTGTGATTCTTGATACCTCGTCAATCGTTGCGATCCTCCTCAAGGAGCCGGGGTACGACGATCTGCTTCAGGCGATTACAGAGGGCGAAGCAGCGGTCGGTACCGCTACGCTGACCGAGACCGCGATCGTTCTCTCCGCACGTTTGAAGCGCGACGCACGCCCTTTGCTCTCCCGTTTCCTGACTGAGGCGTCGGTTGCGCTCGTACCGTTCGGCGAGGCACACTACACGGTCGCCACTGACGCGTGGCTACGGTTCGGCAAGGGGCGGCACCCTGCCTCGCTCAACTATGGCGACTGTCTCTCTTACGCCGTCGCTAAGCTCGCGGATGAGCCGCTGCTCTTTGTAGGCGACGATTTTACCCACACCGACGTTCCGCACACTCCTGGTTAGTCGGCGGTTTGGCGTGAGCGTTACCCGCTGCGCTTCGAGCGGTGGTTGCGAACGAGGGGATGGCGGAAGACCGCGAGCGGCGGGCCGGCGAGCGGGAGTGAGCCGAGAGAGCCCGCCGCGGTAGTGTCGAGCCCGAAGGGGTCGACAGTGCGCGGGCTGGAGCCAAGGGGAGCAGTGGCGGGCTTGAACCGCGGCAGCGGGATCGCCGGCCGTGAGCCAGCAGATGCTCCCCTTCGAAGACTAAGCGATCGGCAGGGCGACTCGCCGCTGACGGCGCGAGAGAAACAGGTGCTCCAGACCGTTGCCGACGGAAACACGCACCTGACGAGTGTCTTTGACAAGCTCGGGGTAGATACGCGGGCGGCGGCAATTGCCTGTGCGGTCGAGAAGGGTTGGCTGTAGGTCAATTAGAATGAGAGCGGTGAAAGCCGCGTGCTTCTGCGAGGACCGCGCGTCGCTACGATTCGAGCGCCCTACTCGTGTACCTGCCATGACTCGCCGCCGGCCGGGCGTGCCGGTCCGTCAAAAACGCAGCGAAGCGTAAGGGGCGTGGCCGCTCGGTCGTGCGCTCGTTCCGCAGAGACGTGAACCAGCCGGCCGCCTGCAAGGGTTGCGGAGATGCGCCATCCGGTGCGCGTCACGAGCCCGTCGAACGAAACATCCTTCCACGACTCGGGCGTGGCCGGGAAGAGTTCCCACACGCCGTTGCTGGTTTCTGCGAGTAGCAGGTGGTGTATCGCCGTGGCAAATCCCCCGGCTCCGGTCACGAAAGTCTCGGCGCGCCCGGTGCGGCGGTTTTCCCATTCGTCAATGGCGTGCCAGTCGCGGTAGAAGTGGTCGGCGAGGCGTAGGACGCCCGCGGCAGACGCTGCGCCCTCCCTACGCCCGAGTTGAGCCGCCGTTGCCGAGAGCTGATGAGGAAGCCAGGCAAACGCGAAAACGACACGCTCGAGTTCCCGTTCGAACGTTCGCTCGAGGGGGGCTCGGTCGGAGAGCACGTGCAGGGGAAATGCGCCAAGGGTGACCGATGGGCAGCGCATGTATTCCGGTTCGCTACCGGCGGCGGTAGCGATCGACCCGTCGGTCAGTTTTGTGGGTTGAAGGTCTCGCAGCGCGCGTTGTGCCCGAGGAGCGAGTGCAGAGTCGGGCGCGATCTCGAGTAGCGAGTGCGCCACCGCTCGAATCGCGAGCAGTGCCTCGGTTGGCTTGGGAACCACCATCGTCTCGCTAAAGGTCTCAATCGGCTCATCGACCAGCTCGACCCCACTCCCCGTGTCCCTTGTAAACCGCAACAGATATCGGAAACTCTCTTCGACGATTGCGCCCGCAATCCGTCGCGTCTGTTCCGTCCCGGCCATCGCCGCGTGAAAGTACGCTTCCCGGGCGATGATCGCCGAGTTCATAATCGAGTGACGGTTCTCCCCATTGCCGTTTAGGTCGCATTGCCACGGGAACTGGGCCCCATCGCTCGCGGTGGTCTTTGCGATTCGCTTTGCCTGCTCGAGCCGCCCGTGCCGGAACGAGAGATGCTTGAAGGGGAGCTCGGGCCGGCCGCTTTCC
>JBMCTC010000192.1:0-6192 GCA_048624115.1 Spirochaetota bacterium | reverse complement strand
ACCGGCGGGACGATTACCGGGGCGGGAAAGCGGCTGAAGGAGCTCAACCCGCACCTGCACGCCGTGGCGGTGGAGCCTGTCGAGTCGCCGGTTCTCTCCGGCGGTGCTCCTGGGCCGCACAAGATTCAGGGAATCGGGCCGGGCTTTGTTCCCAAGGTGCTCGACCGTTCGGTGATTGACGAAATACTCAAAGTTTCCGCGGAAGACGCGACGCACACGGCACGCGCACTCGGCAAGAAGGAGGGGATTCTCTGCGGGGTGTCTGCAGGCGCGAACGTTTGGGCGGCGCTGCAGCTCGCGAGGCGTCCGGAGTATCGCGACAAGACAATCGTCACCATTGTCTGTGACACCGGAGAACGTTACTTGAGCACTTGGCTCTTTGAAGATTAGGGGAGGAACCTATGAAACATTTCGAGACGCTCGCGCTGCACGCGGGCCAGCAGAAGGATGATTCGCAACCAAGTCGCGCGATACCCATCCATCGCACGACGGCGTACAACTTCCGAGATACCGAGCACGCGGCGAATCTCTTCGCGCTCAAGGAACTCGGTTACATCTACACCCGCATCATGAATCCGACGCAGGACGCCCTCGAGCAGCGTCTGGCGGCGCTCGACGGGGGCGCGGCTTCGCTTGCACTTGCAAGCGGCACCGCGGCCATATACTACTCGATCATCAATATTGCAGAGGCCGGCGATGAGATCGTTTCGACCTCTCACCTCTACGGCGGCACCTATACGATGTTCCACGACATTCTACCGCACTACGGAATCACGGTTCGCTTCGTAGAGCCGCACGATCTCGAGGGCATCGAAGCACGCATCAACTCAAAGACGCGCGCCGTCTTTACCGAGACGATCGGTAACCCCGCGTTGAGCGTCCCGGATATCGAGGCGATCTCCGAGATCGCGCACAAGCGTCGTCTGCCGCTTATTGTGGATGCGACGTTTACCACTCCCTACCTGCTGCGTCCGATCGAGCACGGGGCGGACGTGGTGTGTCAGTCGCTGACCAAGTGGATCGGCGGGCATGGCACTGCGATCGGTGGGGCCGTCACCGACTCAGGTACGTTCGAGTGGGCCTCCGGGCCGTTTCGCACGCTCAACGAGCCTGAGCCGAGCTATCACGGAGTGCGGTTTGCGAAAGACCTCGGCGACCTCAACGCGATCGGATACCTGCTTCGCATGCGCACCGTGCCGCTTCGGAACCTCGGCGCGGCGATCTCGCCGGACAACGCGTGGATCTTCCTTCAGGGGCTCGAGACGTTGAGTCTTCGCATGGAGCGGCACAGCGAAAACGCGCTTGCTGTAGCCGAGTGGCTCGAGAAGCATCCAAAAGTCGAATGGGTTCGCTATCCGGGTTTGCCCTCCCACCCTTCACACGAAAACGCGAAGAAGTACTTAAAGCGAGGCTACGGTGGTATGGTGATCTTTGGTATTCGCGGAGGCAGAGAGGCAGGGGAGCGTTTTATCAACAAGCTCGATCTCTTCAGCCACGTGGCAAACGTCGGCGACGCAAAGAGCCTCGCGATTCACCCGGCAAGCACTACTCACTCCCAGCTCGACGAAGAGGCGCAGGTCTCCGCCGGGCTGCAACCGGAGCTCATCCGGCTCAGCATTGGCATCGAGCACGTCGACGATGTCATTTCCGATCTCGACCAGGCGCTTGTATAAGCGACATCCGTGACACGACCGGTCCCATTGCATATATTGAAGGCTCATGGCCAAAGTAATCGGTATCTGCGGTGGGTCCGGGTCGGGCAAGACCACGATCGTCAGCAAAATCCAGGAACTCGTTGGTGAGCTCGCGATCGTGCCTCAGGATAACTACTATCTGAGTGCCCACAATGTCTCGAACGTAAACATCACCGGATTCAACTTCGATCACCCATCGGCGTTTGATACCGACCTGATCGTGGAGCACCTCGAGTTGCTTCGTGCAGGGAAGGCGATCGACATGCCGCGGTATGACTTCGTGCATCACCGTCGCAGGGACGATACCACGCACCTCGAACCCGGCAAGCTCGTCTTGTTCGAAGGCATCCTGATCTACTTCGATGAACGCCTTCGAGACCTCATCGACCTAAAGCTCTACGTCGATACGCCCGACGACATCAGGTTCATCCGACGGCTCGATCGCGACGTGAAGGAGCGAGGTCGGACCGTCGACAGTGTCGTGAAACAGTACTTAGAAGTCGTGCGTCCGGGGCACTACCAGTTCGTAGAACCCACAAAGGCGCACGCTGATCTCATTGTTCCGGAAGGTGGGAGTAACGAAAAGGCACTCGAGGTGCTCGGCTCCTTCATTCGGGACGTCGTAAAGTAGGAGCCAATGAAATATCCATTTGTCGTACTCAAGGGCGATCAGACAGGCCAAGAACTGCTCGATGAATCGCTACTTGTTCTCGAGCCGGGAGTTATCGGTATCGAGCTTGAGCCGATTGTCTTTGACTTGACCCTCGAGAATCGCCGGAAAACGGAGAACAAGATCGTCTACGAGGCGGGAGCAGCCATCAGGGAGCATGGAATCGCGCTCAAGGCGGCCACGATCACGCCCGAAGGGAAGGGCGATGTCGGCAGCCCAAACCGTATCCTCCGCGAGGAAATGGACGCCCAGGTCATCCTTCGCACCGGCCGGCGAATCCCCGGCGTTCGTCCCATTGGCGGCGTCTACGCACCGATCAGCGTCGTTCGCATGGCCCGGGACGATGCCTATGGCGCGAAGGAGTGGCGCGAAGAGAAGGACGGCGATGAGCTCGCCTTTAGGACCGAGAAAATCTCCCGGAACGTCTGTCGGGCGGTTGCTCGCTACGCGTTTATTCATGCGCACCGAACCGGTGCTAAAGTCTTCGGTGGCCCCAAGTTCACCGTCAGTCCCGTCTACGAGGGTATGTTCAAGGAGGAACTCGACGCAGCTTCCAAGGAGCACCCGGATGTTCGCTACGAGCCGCAGCTCATCGATGCCACCTTCGCCCTGCTCCTCGCGACGAGCGGTGAGCCGCTGGTGATCCCGAGCCTGAATCGGGACGGCGATTTGCTCTCCGACATGGTGCTCCAGATGTTTGGTTCTATCGCCGGATCTGAGTCGATGGTGATCGCGCTCAACGACCAGGGAGCTGTGAGCTCAGTGATGGCCGAGGCACCTCACGGGACCGCTCCCGCGCTCGAGCGCAAGAACGTCGCAAACCCGATGGCAATGATCCTCGCCGCCGCCGGCATGCTCGGGAATATCGATGCACCCGAGGGCCGGCGCGCGAGCCGCGCCGTATACGAGGCGACACTCGAGGCGCTTTTCGACGGCTCACGCACCGCCGACCTTGGCGGCACCGCCTCGACGAGCGACTTCACCGCGGAGGTTATTCGCCGCGTCAAGAGCAAGATCGAGGTCTGGCGCACGATGGGGTAGGGGGAGCGCGGCGTTGTCCCAGAACGTTGCGGTGGCGCATCGTGGGGTTTCGGCAGCAGGGAGCGGTGATGCACTTCGCGGCGTTGGCCCGGCCTCAAAATGGGCCGTAGCCAATCGCAGTGGCGAACGCCAAGAAGCCCATGCTCAGCAGAAAAACAACGAGTTGCAGGCCAATCGTCCACTTGATCCAGCGCGGGTAGCTCACGACCGAGAAGCCCAAGGCGATGATCAAGAGCGCGTTCGACGGGTAGAGCATGTTCGAGAAGCCGTCGCCAAAGCCAAAGGCGAGCACGGCGGTCTGGCGGGTAATCCCGACGAGGTCGGCAAGCGGCGTGAGGATCGGCATCATCAAAAAGGCCTTTGCAGAGGCGGAGCCTACGAAAAAGTTCATGATGAGCGTCGCCAGGTAGACCATAAAAGCCGCGGCCAGCGGCGGGCTTCCCTCAATGACGTTGCTCGCGCGATAAAGAAGCGTGTCCATGATTCCGCCCGACTCGACGATGTGCTTCACGCTTAGCGACATCAGAATAAGCACAATGCCGGGTGAAATGTTCAAAACGCCCCGCCCGAATGTACTCGCGATCGCAGACCACTTCATGCCTGAGAGTCTGCCGCTGCCGAGGCCCCCGACAAAGAGCAGGAGCGCCATGAGCGGAAAGGCGATGTCGCTCAATCCCGGGCTTCGGCTTGTCGCGAGGATAAACGCGAGCGCGAGACCGAGCGCAACGCTGAACCAGATGAGCGCGCGCTTCATCGGCGGTGGGAGCGTCCGTTCCTCTCTTGCAAGCGCTGCGCTCGTCTCGGCGTAACGCGCCCGAAGCGGCGCATCTTCGGCATAGACGAGCGAACGCTCCGGGGCCTGGTCGATCCGTTTAGCGTAACGGCGGACGAAGAAGAGCACGATGAGATAGACAACGACAAAGAAGAGCGCGCGAAGCCAGGCACCGGAGAAGAGCGGCAAGTCCGCAATTGTCTGGGCGACTCCAATTGTAAACGGATTCGTGACCGCTGCGGAAAATCCAAACGCGAGCGGAAGCAGGCTCATACCGAGCCCCACCATCGAATCCCAGCCGAGCATGTGACTGAGCGGAATAATAAAGACGATGAGCGGTACCATCGCCTCGTAGATCCCGAGTACCGCCGCGAGCGCCATAAAGGAGAAGATCAGGATCGCCATGAGCAGATACTTGCGGTCACCAAGTTTCCTTACGAGGAAGTTGAGCCCGGCCTGCAAGATGCCGCCCTGTTCGAGGATCGTAAACGCGCCCCCCACGAAGATCAAAAAGAGGACGATCGTGATTACGGCGATGTTACCCGGAGCAAAGAGAACCTCAGCCGGAGCTGTCGCCCATCGCCACGCCGGATAATCGGGCCGCGCCACCTCTTCATAGGATCCGGGTACGACCACGCTACGACCATCGTCCACGATGCGGTCGTAGTTTCCTGCCGGCACCGTCCTCGTGAGGATGCCGGAGACAACCATCAGGAGCAGGATGATGCCAAACGCTAAGAGAAACGCTTTCTTGCCGACCTTGATTGAGTAGTTTTCACTCGCCATTACAACACTCCCTCGCGATAAACTCTGCGTAGAACGCGATCATCCTTTTGTACGCATCGGTGTCAATGTGCTCATCCGTTCCGTGGATTCCGGCTAACTCCTCATTCGAAAGCTCGACTGGTACAAATCGATAGGTCGCATCGGCGAGCTCGGCGTACCATTTGCTGTCGGTCGAGGCGGTAACGAGGTAGGGGGCCGGAATCGCGTCTGGAAAGTGGCGCTCGATCAGCGCGATCAGGGAGCGATACGACGAGTGATCGGTGCTCGATCGCAAGACAGGTTCGCCGGCATCCCCCTCCGGAGCAATTGAAACCCGTACGGGATGATCGGCAAGTAGGCGCCGATAGTGCGCGAGCACGTCTTGGGTACTCTCTCCGGGAAGGATTCGGCTGTTGATGACGGCGCGTGCCCGTTGAGGCAGGACGCCTGGTGCCGCGCTCCCCGACGCCATGGTGACCGCTTGGGTGGTGCGGATTAACGCGTCGGTAGTTGGCTTTGCCGCAAGCACCTTCGAAAGAAGCGGCCAGAGTAGTTTGCTCTTTGAGAAGATAGCTCGCGTCGGAAATGAGGCCCGCGCTCCAAGCGCTTCAAAAAACTCCTGGATTGTCGGAAGCAGACGCGCCCTAAAGGGATGCTTCTCTACCGTGGCAACGGCACGGGCAACGTCTCCGAGGGCGGTAGTTCGCGAAGGCATCGCCGCGTGACCGCCGCTGCCTGCAGCCTCGATTTGGATATTCACAAAGCCCTTTTCTGCGATGCCGATCAGGGCGATCGGGGCGGTGGGGTCTTGGATCATGCCTCTCGCGACGATTGCCCCCTCATCGACCACTGCGTGGAATCGGCGGCCCTCGCTCTTGAATCGAGAGGCAATCGTCGCGGCGCCGTTTTTCCCTGAGAGTTCTTCGTCTCCGCCGAACGCAAGCACAAACCCTCGTTCCGGGTGCGTACCATTTGCGAGCGTACGTTCTGCCGCCTCGAGAAGCGCGGCGACGCAGCACTTGTCGTCAAGCGTGCCGCGACCCCAGAGCGCTCCTTTGTCCTCGGTCGCCTCAAACGGTGGGTGGGTCCAATCTGAAGCGGTGCCGGACTCCACGTCTACGACGTCAAAGTGGGCAAGCAACAAGAGTGGCGAGAGCTCTTCGCGCGATCCGCGGATCTCAATGACGATGCGCCAGGGCGGTTCGAGGATGAACTCGGCGTATTTGCGGAGTGCCGGGTACGATCGTTCG
>JBMCTC010000191.1:0-6268 GCA_048624115.1 Spirochaetota bacterium | reverse complement strand
GTGCGCTACGGTCCCGAACAGTGGAGCGACCTACGTCTCGACAGCGTCGCGGCGGCGGTACTCGGCACCGGGAAAACCATCCACGCAGAGAAGAGTAGTGAAAAACTCGCCCGTCTCAAGGAGCTCTACCGCGACGATCCATCGGCGTTCTGCCGGTATTGCCGAACCGACGCCGAGCTCGTCCTGCAGATCCTCGAGCGCACGGGTCTTCGCCACCTCACGATCAAGCGCGCCTCGCTCACCGGGCTCAGTCTCAACCGCGCGTGGACGAGCATTCCGGCCTTCGAGTTTCTCTACATCGAGGAGATGCACCGCCGCAGGCTCGTTGCCCCGACACTGGGCGTAGATCAGCTCCCACTCGGCGAGGCGCCCGGTGGCGCGATCCTCAAGCCTCACCCCGGCCTGTTCGAGAATGTCATGGTCTTTGACTTCAAGAGCCTCTACCCATCGATCATGCGGACGTTTGGCATCGATCCGGTGGGCTACGACGGCAACGACGAGGGATACCCTGAAGGAGTGATTCCGCCCCCACCGTCTGAGGTTGTGGTCGCGCCCAATGGTGCCCGGTTCCGACAGGACGACCCGATCCTACCGACGATTCTCGACCGCTTCTGGGAGGAGCGTGATCGAGCGAAGGCGCGAGACGACGCGGTAGCGAGTTACGTCTACAAAATCGTCATGAACTCGTTCTACGGCGTTCTCGGCACGCCCGGCTGCCGGTTTTCGGGAAGGGCGATCGCCGGGGCAATCACCGGTTTTGGGCAATACATCCTTCATTGGACTCGCGACCGCTGCGTCGAGCGTGGCTATCGAGTGCTCTACGGTGACACCGATTCGCTCTTTGTGATCTCAGACCGAGAGACTCAGACCCGCCGAGCAGAGGCAGTGAGCAACGAGGCAACGAAGCTCTGCGGCGAGCTCAACGAGCTTCTCGCGACGTTCATCGACACCCACTATGGCCGTCGGTCGAAACTCGAGCTCGAATTCGAGAAGCTCTTTCTCAGGTTCTATCTGCCTACCGTTCGTCACGCGGCCGGCAGTGAGGCGCGTGGGAGAGCCAAGGGTTACGCCGGACTTCCCGCCGACGGACCGACGGGAGAGGGCACGCTCGAGGTCAAAGGGATGGAATCGGTGCGAAGCGACTGGACAAGTGCTGCCCGGAGATTGCAGCGCGAGCTTCTCGATCTCGTGTTTCACGACGCTCATACCGAGCGGGTGAAAGCGCAGATCGAGAGCACCGTCGAGGCGCTCAAAGCAGGAGATCTCACCGCTGAGCTCTCCTACCGCAGAAGGCTCCGCAAGGGAACCGATGAGTACACCAAGACACGTCCACCCCACGTGCAGGCCGCGCTCTTGCTCCCGCCGGAGGAGCGGGAGGGGTTTATCGAGTACGTAATTACCACCGACGGTCCGCAACCGCTCTCGCGACAGACGGCAGGGCTCGACGTCGGACACTATCTCGAGAAGCAGCTTCGGCCGATCGCCGAGCCGTTCTGCGAGCTCTTCGGGATTGACGCCGCACCGTTGTTTGACGCCACAGATCAACTTTCGCTCTTTTAGGAGGAGGTATGCCCACAAGCGCCGCCGACCGGATTATTGCCGGCGCCGACAGACTGACCGCAACACTCGAGAAGTTACATTTCTCTCCGCCTGTTGCAGCCGTCTACAATCCGCTGCGCTACGCCCGCGACCCGTTTGCCGAGTACCACCACCGATTCGCACGCGAGGCGTGTCGTTTTCTCTTTCTGGGAATGAACCCAGGGCCGTGGGGCATGGCGCAAACGGGGGTGCCCTTTGGCGAGATTGATTCGGTTCGTTCCTGGATGGGGATCGAGCGGCCCGTTGGTCATCCGGAACACGAGCATCCCAAACGACCGGTGGTTGGATTTGCCTGTGAGAAGAGCGAAGTGAGCGGGCGTAGGCTATGGGGACTCATGAGGGAGCGCTTTGCCACTGCCGAGGCGTTCTTCGCCGAGCACTTTGTGGCCAACTACTGTCCTCTGGTTTTTATGGGAGAGACGGGAAGGAACATCACGCCCGACAAGTTGCCGGCAGATGAGCGGGCCCCGCTCTTTTACGCATGCGATGAGTTTTTGCGCACCGTGGTTCAGGCGCTCGAGCCGCGTTACGTGATCGGCGTGGGGAAGTTCGCCGAGCGTCGCGCGGAAACGGCGTTGAGCTCACTCAAGCGACCGCCGCAGGTCGTGACGATGTTGCATCCGAGCCCGGCGAGTCCGGCGGCAAATCGCGATTGGGCCGGCGCGGCAACCCGCGCGCTCATCGAACACGAGATCTGGAAAGCTCAATAAGGAGCGGTAGATGGTCTGATACACCGCGCCCGGTGCGCGGATCGTATCGCTTCGGCACTCCCTCGCGGTCGGTGAGCGTTGCAAGCGCTCCGACCACCAAGTTCCCAACCGCCTGACTCGTCGCGGGAAAGAGAAAGGCGTGATCAAGGCGCTCCCAGCGATCGCGGTAGAAATAGGTTCCAGGCGCATCGGTCGTATACCAAAGTGAGCGAAACGCCGTTTCAAGTTGAGCGCCCGGCTCCTTCTCGAGATTGCCACCGTGCGCATTGACAAAGCGAACGCCTCCCTCGTTGGGCGAAGGAACTCCGATCGGCATAAGCGCCGTCTCGTAGGCGCCATCATGGTCTTCGAACTCGGTAAGGTTCTCATTGAGATCGCCGACCAAGAGCGTGGGCTGCGTCCCGTGCGTGGCAACAATCGACACGGCAAGCCGCGACTCGACGCGGCGGAAACGCTCGGTCTCGCGCTCGCCTCCCGACTGTGACTTCCAATGCGCGCCATAGATCGCGAAGCCTGCCTCGGCAAGCGTCACGTGCAGCGCGTCGCGTGAGCGCCAGGTGCGCCTTGGGAGCTCGCCTGGGATAAGCTCGTACTCGGCAGCGGCGTGGACGGCCAGCGAAGTGGGAGCCTCACGAGTCAACAGGGCAATACTAGTCGTCGTGGCTCCTCGCTTACCGGAAGATAGAACGTAGGGTGTTGCAAAGAAGTGCTCGGCAAGTTCTGCTGCAATCCCGGCGTGCTCCAGCTCTATCAGCAGAATCGCGTCGGGAGCCCTCGCGAGCGCTCCAATTACTCGCGCGAGCTCCTCGAGGCGGGCCCAGTAGCGATCCCTGGTGTAGCCGTTCTCTGCACGGAACTCCTCGTACTCACCGCCATCGGCGCTTGCGTCAAAGAGGTTTTGTACGTTGTAGCTAATGAGTCTAAAAGGGCGGCTGCCGAGCGCGCTCCGCCAAAACGCGGCGGTGAGTGCTCCCGCAACGAGCAGCACAAGCATCACCACGAACGGGGCTCTGCGTCTGAACGTTCCAACGAGACGGGTGGTACTCGGGGTGAGAGTCCGCGAGGCAAATAGCGCGCGTAACGCACGCTCGTGATCTGACTGATGGTTATGTTTCTTCATCCTGTCGCTCCTCTATGAACGACAGGATTTTTCGCCTTTCTGCTTCACTATCGGTGCTCATTGGGCGAAAATTTTGCCCCGTGATTGCCTCAAACGCCTCCTGATAGCGTCTGGAGACCTCGAAGAACACCTCTTCGGGGATGATCGGGGGGTGACCGTCGCCGGAAAACCCTTGACCGAGCAGCCACTGACGCAGGTATTCCTTATCGAGCTGGCGCTGCTTTTCGCCGGCCTCAAACCGCGCCGCATACTCTTCTGCAAACCAATAGCGCGAGGAGTCGGGCGTGTGCACTTCATCGATGAGGTACAACTCATCATCGGCAAGGCCAAACTCGTATTTCGTGTCTACGAGGATCAGTCCCTGCTCGCGGGCTCGAGCAACTCCGCGCGCGTAGAGCGCAAGCGCGGTCTCTTCGATCTGCTCCCAGACCGAGCGGGGCACAACATCGGCAGAGAGAATCTCGGCTCTGCTGCACGGCCTATCGTGCCCATCGACCTCCTTAGTAGAGGGAGTGATAAGGGGAGTCTCGAGCTGTTGGTTCTCGCGCATGCCGGCCGGTAGCTCGATTCCTGAGATCGCGCGGCCTGCCTTGTAATCACGCCAAGCGCTTCCGCAGAGGTAGCCGCGCACGACCACCTCGATTGGGACGACGTGGCAGGCCACGGCAACGACGGCACGCGGAGAGAGTTTGGCAATGAGGTGATTCTGAATGATGTCCCCGGTCTCGCCGAACCAGTAGGTGGTCAAACGATTGAGGATCTCTCCCTTGCACGGCACGGCGCCAAGGATCCGGTCAAAGGCCGAGATTCGGTCCGACGTCGAGAGCACGACTTCATCGTCAGGCAGGTAAAAAATATCTCGCACCTTGCCCTCGCTGAAGTTCGTCGCGGTGGGAATCTCAGAATCTTTGAACCCGGTAAAAGGCTCGATGCCTGCAGGATCGACCACTATGCCATCTCTTCGCGCTTTGTGATGATCTTCGAGATCAGGCCGTACTCTTGCGCCTCGTCGGCATTCATCCAGAAGTCTCGATCGGTGTCTTTCTCGACCTTTGCAATCTCTTGCCCCGTCTCTTCGGAGATGAGCTTGTTGATGCGTCCCCGCATTCGCTCGATCTCACGCGCGTGGATCTCGATGTCGGTGGCAACACCCCGCATGCCGGAGAGCGGCTGGTGAATCAGGTAGTGGCTGTTGGGAAGGCCGAGGCGGTGCTCCTTCGGTGAGGAGAGCAGGATGAGCGCGCCGGCGCTTGCAACAAGCCCCATTCCAATCGTGTAGACGTCGGGCTTGACAAACCGAATCATGTCGAGGATCGCGTACCCGGCATCAGCGTCGCCTCCGGGGGAGTCGATAAAGACCTTGATCGGCTCATCGCCTGAGTCCTCGAGCAAGAGCAGCTGACGGACCACGCGCTCGGCAAGGTCTTTGTTAATCTGGCCCGAGAGGAGGATGGTCCGAGTCTTGAGCATCTTCTCCATCAAAGGTGGTTGCTGTGGGCCGCCCTCGCCGCCCTCCTTGGTATCATCATCATCATCGTCGTCGAGTTTCCAATACTGACTGTGCATTCTCAATGTGTGCCCCTTCTGGTCGTAGTCGATGCTTGCCCGTTAATATACTAGCATGGATGAAGCGGTATCAAAGGGGGGACGAGTCGGCGTCGTGGCTATCGTCGGGCGGCCCTCTGCAGGAAAGTCGAGCCTGATCAATAGCCTCTGCGAGTACGATATCGCGATCGTCTCGGACGTGCCCCAGACCACGCGAAACCGCATTCGCGGAATCCTCACGCGGGGAAGCGACCAGCTCATCTTCATCGACACCCCGGGCTTTCACGCCTCTGAGCGCGTCTTTAATCAACACATGACCGGACTCATTCAAGAGAGCATCCGCGACGCCGAGATCGTTCTCTATGTCATTGATGCATCCCGTCATCTCGGCGAGGAAGAGGAAGCAATCGCGAAGATGGTCGGTGCGGGTTCCGTTCCGGTCGTTGTCGCGATTAACAAGCGCGATATTGCTTCACGCAAACAGCTCGTTGAATGCGAGGCGTTCGCCCATGCGATGCTCGGCAAGGCGGCAGTAATTCCGATCTCTGCGCGCACCGACGAGGGCGTCGAGGCGCTCATCGAGCGATTGATCTCCTACGCCCCGGAAGGTGAACGACTCTACCCCGACGAGTTTTACACCGACCAGCCGCCTGAGTTCCGCGTCGCCGAGATCATCCGTGGCAAGGCGATGCACGGCCTCAAGCAAGAGGTCCCCCATTCGATCTACGTCGATGTAGCGGACCTCGAGGTACGAGAGGATGAACTCTTTGTGCGAGCCTTCGTCGTCGTAGAGCGGGAGAGCCAGAAAGGCATTCTCGTCGGCAAGGGCGGCAGCAACATCAAGCGGATTCGCCAGTCGTCTCAAAAAGAAATCGCCTCGCTCTTTCCCTATCGCGTCTACCTTGACCTGCGCGTTAAGGTGAATCCAAAATGGCGCAACAACGAGGCGGTGCTCAAGAAGCTCGTCACCTAATGGAGTGCAAGTATGGCAGGGCGAATCGTGGTGGTTGGAAGCTCGAATGTCGATTTTACGATGAGAGTTGAGCATCTGCCCCGACGGGGCGAGACCGTGACCAACGCCGAGTTTATGCAGTCCTTCGGAGGCAAGGGCGCCAATCAGGCGGTCGCCGCAGCGCGATCAGGCGGCGCGGTAACCTTTGTGAACTGCGTCGGTGACGACCCATACACAGAGAAGATGCTCGCGAACTTCGCAGCAGACGGCATCGACCTCTCCCACATCTACCGCGAAACCGGCATCTCATCGGGGAGTGCACTGGTGATGGTCGGCGAAGGG
>JBMCTC010000190.1:0-6349 GCA_048624115.1 Spirochaetota bacterium | reverse complement strand
CCGTGCCTACCTCCCCACTTGGCGACCGAGGCAAAGACAGCCACGACGCGGTCCATCTGTCTTCGCTTGCGAATCGAGGGCTTCCATCTTGCTCCCGCGTGTCGCCCGAGCGACCCATCCTGTTCTGCTCCCTCTCCCGAGCGGCGTGATCTCCTCCATCCGCCGCGCGCGAACAGCCGCAGGGCGTGCTTGAGCATGCGCCAGCGGGTGCGAAGGAGTGACCACAGTCGCTTCAGGAAGGCGCGAGGTTTGATTTCACCGAGGCCCTTCCGAAACGAGGGAGAGAGCAAGGGGCCAAAGACCAACACCACTCCGATCACAATCGCTGCGGCAAGGACAGCTCGGCGCAAGATCGTGGCAAGGAGTCGAACCCAGAGCGGCGGCACGACCGGCTCCATATCGCGCAGCTCTTGAAGCACGTCGGGCGGCAAGTCGGCCTGCGGTGGCGGTGGCATCTCGGTGACGGTCTGTTCGGCAGGTTCCCGAGCGAAGAGGGAGCCAAGCCACTCGAAGAATCGACCAAAGATCTCGATGGGCAAGAGGCTCTCACTTCGGCTCAGCGCAAAACCGAGCACCACCGCCGTGCTCACGATGATCACGACGAGCGCGCCGCGACGACGCCCCATTCGCGCGGGTATCGCAAGGCCCTCTCCATTTGCCGCATACTCTTCGATAAACGAATTGAGCGCACCGGCCACGCTGATCGAAGAAATCCCGTAGAGAACGAGCATCACAAACGCACCTGACGCTGCCGTTAGTGCCTCGGTGGGCATAAACTCAAACGTCGCGAAAATGCCCAGCACACAGAGCACCACAAAGAGCGAGGTGATGATCTTCCGCGCTTTTCGCAGGTGCCCCACGGTGAGCGCCATATCGTGCTGTCGGTCGAGCACCGCACGTCGCAACGCCTCGCCCCGCTTTCCAGAGAACGTGCGAAGCAGCGCCTCACGTCCCCGCAGTCTGTTGTGGAATGCGAAAGCGACGAGCCAGCAGAGTGCGATAGCGATCATGCCGGGAATCTGTGCGAAATCAGGTTCAAATCGCTCAGCCACCGGGCCGGGTCTGGTGATCGAGAGCGCACCATAGGCGACAATGAGGTACATAATGAGCTCGCGCACCCGATTGCCAATCCCCGCGCGCTCCTTGTAGAGGATGTTTCCGGCGACAGCCTCCAAGACTCCGGCGAGCACGATCCCGATGATCGTCACAAATCGAGGTGCCCCCTGGTTCAGCAGCGTGCTCACCATCCAGCTAAAGGCGAGAATGCCCGTGACCGAGATCGAGATGCTCATGAGCGGGTGAATGACCGAGCGGTAGAGCTCAGGCCTGGAGCGTAAAGAGTTCATCACCGTATTCCGTAATGGTAAAGAGCTTTACCGCCTCGGGCCGCGCAATCTCTTTCCGTGCCACTCCTTCTTCGGTGTAGTAGAGCCTGATGTTCGAACGCGTCTTTACCGCAGTCAAGAGCGAGCTCAGCCGCTCCTCGTCGAGCGCGGGCCCGAGGTAGAAGAGCCGCGTCCCCGGAGAGAGCGAGCCGCGCTCCAAGAAGAGTTTCACCGGGTCGACGGCGTTAGGGTTCGACTGTAGCTGCGCGAGTGTCTCGAGAATGCCCACGGCATGCGCCACACCGGCGCCAACCTTTACGCTCGGCATGATCTGTGTCGTCATTCCCTTGATGACGCCCGTACTCACGAGCCCAATCTCCTGACCTCGTTGGGCAAGGTGGTGCACGAGGCTTGCCGCCGCGTCGATCGTGCGTTCCAAGTGATTAAATCGGTTGCGCTGCGAGTAGTCGGGACCGGTGAGGTTCAAGAGCACGAGCACCGGGACGTTTAGGGTCGGGAGCCATTCGGTGGAATAGAGTGTCCCGAGCCTCGCAGTAGCCTTCCAGTTCACGCGCCTGATCTCGTCGCCGGGAACATACTCGCGCACCGAGCGATAGCGCGTCGGATCTTCGTAGACGCGACTCGCGGCGGTGATGCTTCCGGCAGGCACCCCGTGATGTACGGCAAGCTCGACCGGATAAACCCGCGGATAGACTACGAGCCTCGCCTCGTGGAAGATCGTCTTAGCCACCGGGAAGAGCCCAAGCGGATCGGCAAAGCGCACGTTCACCGGGCCTATGCGATAGAAGCCGCGATTCATCGCTTTGATCGTGTACACGAGTTGCGACTCCTCGTGCGCGCGCAGTTGGAGGAGTCGATGGTTTCCATGGCCGGTGTAGAGGCTGCCGGGATTGTCGGTCACGAGCAGATACGGCATTGGCAGGCCGCTCTGGTTGGCGATTCGAAGGCTCACGGTAACCTTTTGGTGTTTGTATGCACGCAGTCTGAGTTCCCGGCGCTCGATCTTGAGATTCCTCTCGAGCACTTTTGCGTATGCGTAGCTCAAGCCGACCACGCTTGCCCCGAGCACGCCAATCCACTGCACGACAAAGCTGTCAATAAAGAGGAACAAGAAGAGCGAGACCACGAGCAGCCAGAGCGGGCCCTTGCGCATCACGCCTCCGGAAGTGTCGGGGTCGATACTGAGTCCAAGAGCGAGTCGATTACGTTCTCTGCCGTCGCCCCGCGGATCGTGGCCTGGCCGGTGAGGATAATGCGCTTGGCAAAGACGGCGCGGCAGAGTTCCTTCACGTCTTCGGGTATCACGAAATCGCGACCACGAATGGCGGCTAGAGCTTGAGTCGATTTGTAGAGCGCGAGTGTCCCGCGAGGGCTCACACCGATCCGCACGTTGGGGTGATTCCGGCTTGCCTCTACGAGGCTGCTAATGTAGTCGAGCACGCTTTGGTCGACGTGCACATCGACCACCTGCTTCTGAAGCTCCGGCACGTCTGCGAGCTCGGTGACCGATTGCACATCGACTACGGGATGCGTGAGTCGGCGCTGGCTTTCTACGATTTGCTGTTCCACGGAACGGTCGGCATAGCCAATGCTCATCGAGAGCAGGAACCGATCCTGTTGCGCCTCGGGGAGGGGAAATGTCCCCTCGAACTCGACCGGGTTTTCGGTTGCAAGTAAAAAGAAGGGTTCCGGCAGCTCGCGGCGTTTGCCCTCGATGCTCACCTGCCCCTCGCCCATCGCCTCGAGGAGTGCCGATTGCGTGCGCGGCGTTGCGCGGTTGATCTCATCGACCAAGACGATGTTGGCCATAATCGGGCCCTCACGAAAGCTGAACTCTCCGCTATTCGGATTGTAGACACTCACGCCGAGGATATCGGCCGGTAGCAGGTCGGGCGTGCACTGGATGCGGGCAAAGCGCCCGCTGAGGCTTGCGGCAAGCGCGCGAGAAAGAATCGTCTTGCCCATGCCGGGAACATCTTCCAAAAGGACGTGACCCCGGCAGAGAAGCGCTACCAAGAGCCGCTCAGCTACCGCGCGCTTCCCAAAGAAGACCGTCTCGACGTTGTCAAGAATCGTCTCTGCCCACTTGCGAACATCCTGCATTACCCGATTCTACACCATGATCGGCGCGCCCGATAGCTACTGAGGGAGCATGTAGTAGCGACCGCTGGCGTTCCAGAGCGTGTAGCCGCTCGCGCCCGCGTTGAGCGAGCCCTCGACCTGGACCTCGAGATAGCGTTCGAAGGTAGGGCGTTCGAACTCGAGTTCCGAGCCAATGAGGAACGCCTGGATGTAGGGGCGAATGTGCGTGTTTGGCCCTGCAAGCATGCGAGCGAGATAGGTACCGCGGTCGTAGATGACCTCGGCCCGGCCCAAGTAGCTGAACTGCGGAAGAAACGCGCGGGCAAAGTGCGACGGGTAGAACATCGGGCTAATTACGTCAACGTAGCGCGTGAGGCGGGTGATGTCCTGGCCGAGGTAGCTCATGCGCGCCCAGCCGTTAAAGCCAAAGATGTCGATGCTAATCGGGACGGAAAGCGCCTCGCGTGCGGCCGACAAGAAGCTTTCGAGCGCCTGGACGCGATCGGCGCCCTCAACAGCGTAGCGGCTCTCGATATCGACGGTGTTCCCATCGGATGGGAAGCGGATGTAGTCGAATTGGATTTCATCGACCCCGAGTGATTCGATCTCGCGCGCCAGCGCGATGTTGTACTCCCACACCTCGCTCGAGTAGGCATCTGCCCACTGCTCGACCATGACGGTACGCGACTCTTCAGTTTCGGGGTTTACGTAGGTGCGCCAGACAGCCCACGGACGATTGAACCTGCCGTCCCAGTAGGCGTAGCGGTGGTTCCGGTAGCGCCAGAGCATCGGATCTTTAAACACGACAAAGCGTGCGATTACGTAGACTCCGCGTTCGTGCGCCCGCCGGATGAGTTCCTCTGCCTCTACCATTGGTACCACGGCTCCGACGTCGTTTGGCATCGGCAGCTGACTCTCGTAGGTGATTCGACCCTCATCGTCCTTGAAATCAACGACGATGCTGTTGTAGCCCATGCGTTCGACCAGGTCGAGGTAGCCGTCGAGCTTGTCGAGTGAGGCGTTCACAGCAGAGATGTAGATTCCCGTCTTGTCCGCCGATTGTTCGAGGCGCGCCGCAGCCTCGGCTGAGAGCTCGGCCTGTTCGACCTGCCAGAGCGCGGTCTCGTGTTCCGGGTGCCACAACCGCGCGCCGATCACGTCGCGCAGTCGTTCCGCATCCGTGGCAAGGTCGATACGCGTCACCTTCAGTGGATCAAGCTCGATCTCGAGGAATCCGCCGCCCATGCCTATCTCTGCGAGCACTGTTCGGTCGATCGTAAACCACATCTCAGAGACTTCTTCGAAGAAGCCGGCTCCCTGGTACTTGGGCCACAGATTGCGATCTCCTGTTAGGCTGACCCAGCTACGCCCGCCGTCGCGCGACTCGTAGATCCCGTCGTACGAAGTGCCGATAAGCCAGTGCTCTGCGTCGTCGGGGTGAATGACAATCGAGGTGACGTAGGTCGATTGGTTAATGATCTCGGTCAGGTCGATCTCTTCCCAACCCGCCAACCCTGATCGGCTCTCGAACAGGCGCGCCCCAACCGCCACGAGTGTCGGCTGCCCGGGGAACGCCACCGTAAAGCCGCTTTGCTTCAGCGACGGGCTCAACGCGTATGCAGTGCGAGCATCCGGGCGGTTCGCCCCGGGGTGCTGAGACGCCACGGCGGTGACCGGTAGCGGCTCGCCCACCCGGTCTGCAGGAATTGCTCGTCCCGGCAGTCCCGGGACCGGCTCCCAGCTCCACCCGCCATCGGTCGAACGCTCGAGCGTAGACCGCGGGGTGATTCGTGCGATTGCGGTGCCCTCGGGAAGCGGTTGGGGCCCTCCAGTGTACTGTGCCGCAAGAAATGCGGGCGCTATCAAAAGCAGCGTGAGCGCTGCAGAAACTTTGTAAATCACGGAGTTTGCATCCTACCGTATCCCAAGCCGAGTGTCACGAACCGTGTTGCTCATGCATATTACACGTATGCAGTTCGACATCAGCGCAAACTATGCCTACACCGGCCGACGATCGGTCGTGCTTTCTCCCCGGGCCGCCGTCGCGAGCAGTCAGCCGCTCGCCACGCAGGCGGGCCTCGAGGTCTTATCCGCCGGCGGCACCGCCGCGGATGCGGCAATCGCCGTGGCCGCCTCCCTGCAGGTGACCCAGCCGTGCTCGACCGGCCTCGGCGGCGACGCCTTTTGCCTCTACTACCACGCGGCCTCACGCCGCGTTTACGCATACAACGGTTCAGGTCGCTCGCCGGCCGCGCTCACGCTCGAGGAGGCGCGGCGCGTGGCCGAGGCTGGTGCGGACCCGCGGACCAAAGCAGCAGCCGGGGGTGCAACATCGGCCGGGAGTAACGCAGCAGCCCGCGGTCCAAACCCCAGCGCCGCGAGCCATACCGACCCGCTTGCCCTCCCCAACTTCCACGCTCATACGGTGACCGTCCCGGGAGCCGCGGACGCCTGGCTCGCGACACATGGCCGTTTCGGCGCGCTCCCGCTTGGCAAGGTCCTCGAGCCGGCAATCACCTTCGCGCGAGGCGGATTCTCGGTCGAGCCGATGACGGCCCGATGGTGGCACACCGGCGCGGAGAAACAACTGGCCGGGCGGCGCTACGGCTCCGAGCTCATGATCTCTGGGCGCGGGCCGCGCGTCGGGGAGCGCTTTGCGAATCCGGGGCTTGCGATGGTGCTCGAAGCCCTTGCGGCAGAGGGCGCAGAGGTGTTTTACCGAGGTCGGATCGCGGAGCGGATTGCCGAGGAGGTGCAGCATGAGGGAGGGCTCCTCACGCTCGAGGATCTCGCTGCCCATCGCGGGGAATGGGTAGAGCCGATCAGCGTGGCGTACGCGGGCCACCGGGTGTGGGAGTGCCCGCCGAATGGGCAGGGGCTCGCTGCTCTTCTCGCGCTTGAAACGTACGCGGCCGTGCGAG
>JBMCTC010000189.1:0-6394 GCA_048624115.1 Spirochaetota bacterium | reverse complement strand
GTCGATGAGCGCTATACCGAGATTAAGCGACCCGGTCGGGATCGACCCGATCAAGTAACCATACGCGGCAAACATCACGGCGCCAGCAAGATTAATCCAGCGCAACTTAACAATCGAACTCATCGTCAGTGAGATGAGAATTACGACAGATGCCGCGTACCCAAACCACTCGAGCCAACCTACCATTACGAGTCCTCCTTCTGTGTTGCCTCGGCGCGTGGGTAAACGTCATCGAGAGATGAGTAGAGTCGCTCGAGCGCGCTGCTTCCCTCGTAGAGCGCCATGTTTCCTTCCGGCCAACTGTGCCCTTCGATGTTGTATCCATCGTCGCAGAAGACGACGTTTCCGGTGAAGTGCGGCTGATCTACGCACATCGCGAGCACCGTGCTGGCCACGCCCTCTGCGGTCGCAAACCGCTTTGTTGGCGTGCGGGCGAGAATGCTCCTCGCGCGCGGACGCGGATTTCCTGCCTCATCAAAGTTGAGCCCCCGGTTTAGGTCGGTGATCACCGTTCCAGGGGCAACGCCGTTTACACGCACGCCTAGCGGGGCGAGTTGTGCAGCCGCAGTCTTTACCAACGCCTCCACACCGTGTTTGGAAGCGTTGTAGCCGTAGCTACCGTAGAGCGATGCTCGACTCCCGTTGCTACAGAGGTGAATGAGATGCCCGTGCCTGTGCGGTGCCATGACGCGTGCCGACGCGACGGTGAGGGCAAAGGCTCCGGTCAGGTTGATATCGACGACACGCTGGAACGCCTCGAGCAAATGGGTTGGCCCATCGAGAAGAAGATCCATGGGAGGGTGATGGAGTCCGGCGAAATTCACTACGACGTCAAGAGGTGATTCATCGGCGCACGACTCGAGAACGGTGACGCACTGTTCGATGTCGGTCACGTCAAGGGAAATCGGGGCGGCAAGGTCGTCCGGTCGTTCCGCGGCAGCCTCGAGGTGTGCCTGTACCGCCTGGACCCGCTCGTTCTCGGGCGAGGCATATCGATCGGCAATGAGTACCTGCGCCCCGCGCGACAACGCAACCCGCGCGAAGGTCGAGCCCAGGGTACCGATGCCGCCAACGACAAGAATACGTAGTCCCTCGAGACGTACCGTGGCGGATGCTCGCCCGCGCTTAGTAGGCTTCACTCCCGCTTCCTTCGCCTTCGCAGATTGCTGCGGTAGAGGTATAACCGTTTCCGAGTCGCGTCGCGCCGAGAGCGACGAAGAACTCCGCCGTCTTACGGTCTCTGATTCCGCCTGAGGGCTTGACTTCGATTCTTCCTCCGGCTGTCGCGACCATTGCCAGGACCGCCTCTTCGGTAGCACCCTCCGACGCGAATCCCGTTGAGGTCTTCACGAACTGCGCTTTCGCCTCAATCGCACACTCCGTCGTGCGCTTGATTTGATCGGTGTCGAGATACGCGGTCTCGAAGATGACCTTCACGAGCTTACCGGCATGTCCGGCGACGCTTGTGACGGCGCGGATGTCACCGATAACCTCGTCCCACATACCTGAGCGTACATATCCAAAGTTAACGACCATGTCGATCTCGTCCGCTCCGAGCTTGATGTACTGTTTCGCCTCGAGTGTTTTGACGTCCGAAGTCGTGCAGCCGTGGGGAAACGCGAGGACAGTCGATACGTCGGTGTCGGTGCCCCTACACATGGCGGCTGCGAGTTCGATGTCACACGGACGAACGCAGACGGTCTTTACCTTGTAATCAATACCCAGCTTAATCGCGTCTTGAGCCTCTTGGCGAGTGAGTTCTGGTTTGAGGACCGCGTGATCGAGATAGCGGTTGATGTTTTGTGTGGCCATTTCTTCTCCTTCCTGCTTTCAAGGATAGCGGTAGATGAGCCGGCTGCCAACGACTCCACGTGCCTTTCCCGCTCGACGCATTGCAGCTATCTTGGTGTTATGGCGAGAGCCCGCTTTGCATTCGTATTCCTCGCGCTCCTCGTTGGCGGTCGGTTGATTGCCCGCGATGTGCCGGAGCCTCCGCTCGCCGCAAATCCGATTTACCTCGCAAACGAGGAGGGCCGGCTTGCCGGGAGCTACCACGACCTGGGTTATCTGCGCAATGTGTTCCGCTCAGGCGAGTTCGATCTCTTTTCTATTCGGCAGCAATCTGCGTTTGTGCTCTACGCGGCGGAGGTGGTGGCGGCAACGCTTCGTTATGGCTCGCTGCTCTTTGTCGGACCCGTGGCAGGCGAGATCAGACCGGGCTCACAACTCGCTCCGTGGTACATGCACTCGATTCAGTTTGAGTACGGAGTCGCCGCAGGTTTCGCTCCGTTCGAGGTCCCGCTCTCTATGACCGTCGAGTACGCGCGTACGAGTCAACATCCTCTCATGGCTGGTTTCTCAGAGGTCTCTTCAGACATCCTTTCAGCCGGTGCCTGGTTCGAACATAACCCCCGTCGTTCCCCTCTGAGCGCCGTCGTCGGTGCGAGGTTCGAGTACGTTGACCTGTTCGATTTTTGGCAGAGCACGCTTCGAGCGCCCCGAACAGCCTTCCGTCTCGAGGGGCATCTCCACGGGTCATACACGCTGTTCGAGAGGCCGGCGGTACTCGCGTTTCTACGCCTCTATCCGCGACTGCTCGTTTTGCGCACCGAGGGGCAGTGGGCGTATGCTGATGTCGACCCAGGAGTGCAAACTGAGGGAGAGGGAGAGCTCGGACTCGCACTCATCGGTCGAGCACGAGTCGAGTTCTTTGGGTTCTTCTATGCGACGCAGGACACTGAACAACGGCGCGGAGAGGCGGTTCCCTCAGCTGTTTCTGGTCTCGGAGTTCGCTTCACGTCATCTCCTGCTAATCGATAAGGCTGCGAATAAACTCGACCGAGTCAACGAATCCCGCGGGTCGTGTCTGGCGGTGTCGTACATCCTCGATTTCTATAAGCTTGACTTCACTTCCGGCGGCACGCAGCCGGCCCACAAACTCGCGAACTGAGCGATTGGGCGCAATCCAGTCTTGGTTTCCCTGGACCATGAGGACCGGTACTCCGTGACCGTCTAGTCCGGCCTCGTTCTCGTCGAGAATCTGCTTGATCTCCGGGAACTCTTCGTCGAGCCTGCGCTCGACCAATGCGTTATAGAATGGCTCGGTAAAGAGCTCCTGCACGTTTGCCGGGTAGGTGAACTGGAAGTTGAACACACACTCCTGCATCACCCGCGATTCGAGATCCTCAAGCCATTCGGGACGAAGAATCCGCTCGACGCGGATTCGCGCGGCACCATAGATCTGCATATAGGTATAGAGGATGCTCGGGGGGTAGAACCCGGCATCTCGAAAGAGGGCCTCTACGCTGTTGGTTGCGCCAAACCCAATCGCCCCGGCAAGCTCGATCTCAGGGGCGTAGTCGCTCATCATGTCGGCGGCGGCAAGCGCGGCGTGACCGCCCTGTGAGTACCCCGCAGTGAAGCTCTTCGAAGAGGGGACGGTTCTGCTTCGAACCATGATGGGTGTGCTCGTAGCCACGGCTCGAGCAGCCCGCAGGGCATCGAGCATAAGGTGACCCTCGGCCGCCTTGACGAAGTAGCGCTGCGGAATGGTCGTGTCGTTAAAGCCGATGTAGTCGGGGAATATGGTTATGATACCCTGACCGGCGTAGGCGAGCATGTTCTCTCGGTACCAGCCGAGGCGCTGAATCCGTGCGTTCTCCAAACTCGGTGCACAGTGATCCCCGAGCCCGGACGTCCCAGAGCCGAATGCGAGAACCGGCGCCTCGATCGGATCGTTGGTGACCGGTATCACGAGCAATGCGGAGGCTCTGACAGGTGAGCCATCGTAGTCCGAGGTCCAGAAAACTATCCGATACGCATCTGCCCCGTAGATCGGTGCCGGATGCTCGTACTGTTCGAAGAGCGGTACGCCACGGGCGAAGATCTCTTGCGGACTCACCCGTTCCTCATATATGACGGAAAGCAGTGCACCGGGTTCCGGTGTCTGCCATCCCGGGACAGTTCGTTGCCCCCACGCGCTGAAGCCAACAATCGTGGCCAAAACAAGCAGAACTATGCGGTTTTTCATCTGACTCTTTACTTACAGCAGCCGCTCTAACCAGTCAATACCGCGAGGAAACGAAGCGCCTACACCTCGTAGTCGACGACCGCTCGATTGGTCGTAACCGCACCGACGAACGTCTTGATCTGCTCGTGAGCCGGATGTCGCTGATACTCATCGAGGGCATTGCGATCCTCGAATGTCGAGTAGAGCGCAATCTCGAATGCGCTCTCCGACTTGTTGAAGTCAACTCCAACCTCGATCGTCTTGATCGTTGGAACGGTCTCACGCATGCCCTCGATTCGCGATTTGATCTCGCGGATGAGCTCGGCTTTGCTCATTCCGTCGTGCTCATCTTTCACGTTCCAGAAAACGATGTGCTTTACCATGGCGCCTCCTCTGCCATACGATACTGGAACTCGTCGACTCCCGGCGAGGGCAGAGGAGGCAGCGTGAGCGATTCGAAGCGGGCGACCGAGGGACAAGGGCTCTTTCGAGACGCCTTCAACCGCGAGACCATTACCTACATCGGCTCGCTTCTTGCATCGACCTACGCCGAGTTCAATCGCGAGGCGTTCGAGGCCAGGTGTCTCGACGGCTTCTTTGCGCTCTCATTTGGCGATCGCGCGAGGCGTATTACCGCCGCCCTCGAGGCGTTCCTTCCAGACGAGTTCGCGGTCTCCGCCGCAATGCTCGTCTCAAGCCTCGGTCCCGAGCCCACAAAAGATCATCTTGATGGATTTGATGGCATCCGCGGCCGGTGATTGAGCTCCTCGACCTGCTCTATGACGATCCAAACCTCATGGTGAGACGGTCTGTCGCAAACAACCTCAACGACATCTCAAAGGATAATCCTGACATCGTGGTCGAGACCCTTGCTCGATGGAACCGGGAGAAGCCGTCGAAGGAGCTCGAATGGCTTACGAGGCATGCCCTTCGGACCCTGCTCAACAAAGATCATCAGGGGGCGCTCGAGCTTCTCGGTTATGAGACAAAGGGAATCGAGCTTCGGACTTTTGAGATAGACCGGACCTGCATCGCACTCGGAGAGAAGCTCACCTTTTTCGCGACGGTACGTGAGACCGCAGGCTCGCGGCAACGGCTTGCAATGAACTACATTGTTCACTTTGTGAAGGCAAACGGCGCGCGTAGGCCAAAGGTGTTCCGGCTGCCCGAGAAGCGGCTCGAGCCGGGGGCGATTCTCGACCTTCAGAAGACCCACAAGTTCCTCGCCTACAAGAACCAGACGTTCTACTCGGGCGAACACCTTCTCGAGCTCGTGATCAACGGGGTCTCCTACGCTCGCATCCCGTTCGAGCTTGATGCAGAGGGACAGACTACGTAGATCAATAGACGTTTTGGTGTTGCCGGCGTGCTACGCCCAGGCTACATTCGCCTCATGGTCCTCTACGATAGTAACTCGCACATTTCCCTCAAGGACTACGGAATCCTCATTCCCGTTGCGCCTGACCGTTCGGCTCGCGTGTTTGCTGAGCTCGAGAGGCGATTGGAAAAACGCGGTATCTCCCGCGACCGGTGGGTAACAGCCCCCCAATCGATCGAGTTCTCTGAGACCGATATCGTGCGGGCGCACAGCCCCGAGTACGTCGAACGCCTATTCCGCTCGGACATCGAAGGAGTGATGCTCGAGGTCTTTGAGCTCATTGATGAGAGTGGTCGTCCCTACCGCTACGATCCGAAACGTGCGACCAAGAGCATGGACGAACTTTTTTCTTCCGTCTTGCGGTGGAGTGCTCGAACGTATCAGGCGGGACTCGAGGCCATCGAGAGAAGCACGCATTATTGTTACCACCTCGGTGGTGGGGCCCATCACGGTCACTTCGCATTTGGTCACGGGTTCTGCGTCGTAAACGACATTGTGGTTGCGATTCGAAAGCTTCAGGCGGAACACGGTGTACGATCCGCATGGGTTATCGACCTTGACGCTCATAAGGGCGACGGCACCGCAGCACTGACCGCCGACGATCCGAGCATAACCACCTTAAGCATTCACATGGCGGAGGGTTGGCCGCTTGATCTTCCCGAGTTCGACGCGCGTGGTGTGCGCCACCCGAGTTTTGTCGAGAGTGACTACGATATACCCATTGCTGCGGGAGAAGAAGGCGAGTATTTGCCGCGACTCGAGCGGGCGCTCAGAGCGTTGACTGAGCGCGTACGGTCTGAAGTCGAGGGCGCTTTTGACGTGCGGCAGCGGCCCGATGTTGCCTATGTGATCGGAGGCGTGGATCCCTACGAGCACGACGAGCTGCCCTCGACGCAGGGATTGCGGCTCACGCTCGAGCAACTCGTGGCGCGCGACAAGATGGTGTTTGAACTCTTGCGGGAACAAGGCATTCCTCAGGCGTGGCTCATGGCAGGTGGCTACGGGGA
>JBMCTC010000188.1:0-6428 GCA_048624115.1 Spirochaetota bacterium | reverse complement strand
CTCGAGCATTGCGAGCCGATCCGTTCGCACGTCTCCTGTCGGAGCCGCTGTAGCTTGCACGGCACCGGCGCCGGCGGAATCCGCGCGTGCTGCACCGGCTCGTGCTGCGCTCGGTCCGCCGACCGCGGCTACCCCCGCGCGGCGAGAATCAGCACCACGGCCCCGCGGGGAAGCCGCTTGCCGCCTCGCAAGCTCTCGCGCTTCCTCGCGAAAGAGCACCTGCGATGGAACGTCGCGCGAGGTGCGCTCGCCGTGGCGAAGGAGATCTTCTACATTGTCGAGAAGCTGCCAGAACGCTCTTGCCTCTCTGCTCATTTACCGTTCCTCTCGAGGGTAGCTTACAGAATGAAGCGTGAGCCCCTCTGCACGGGCGATTGTTCCCGCCTCGGCATGATCGCACGCGGCAAGCCGTCGCGCAACCTCCGGCGGATCCCCACCGTCGCGGTCGAGTTCCATCAATGTGCCGGCGATCAATCGCACCATGCGCCACAAGAATGCGGTCGCACGCACCTCCATAACGAGCAGCGCACCGCTCGGGAAAAACGAGAGGGTCTGCACCTCACGCGTGCGATTTTGGCTCGGTTCCGATGGGATCGTGAAGGTAGAGAAGTCGTGCACCCCGAGAAGAGGCGCGGCGAGACGGTTGAGGCGCCTGATGTCGGGCCGGTGGCCGGCTCGCGCGGCGCTGCGGCACACCGGGGTGCGGGCCTCATCGACATACCAGCGGTAGCGATAGGTACGAGCTACCGCCGAGAAGCGGGCATGAAACGACGGAGATACCTCCGCTGCCGCGAGTACTCGAATGTCGGGTGCGAGATTGGCGTTTAGCGCAGGCACGAACTGTGACGCTGCCATCGACCCGATATCTGTCTTGAACGAGAAGACCTGACCAGCGGCATGGACGCCTGAGTCGGTGCGACCGGCACCCTGTATCCGAATCGGCTGCTTATGAAGCTTCGCAAGTGCCGACTCGATCTCCCCTTGTACCGTTCGGTCGTTTTCCTGGACCTGCCATCCGCAGAAATTGCTTCCGTCGTAGGCTACAGTTGCTTTGATTGTTCGCGAGCGCGCTTCCATTGGATCAAGCGAGTTCCGACTCGGGATCCTTCCGTTCGAGGCCGAGCTCCTGGTTGATCTTGTCGTACACGTCCCGCGCGTTGTCGAGGATAGCCGCCGGTTTCTCCTTGCTCGCCTTTCCGAGACCAAAAATCTTGGCCACCGTTCGCTTCGCGCGAGTAAGGGCGATCCGGCGCTTTTCCTCGTCCTTTGCCGGACCGTAGCGGTACTCGAGCAAGCCGCTCAGGTAGAGAATCCCATCGTATCCATAGTTTTTGTCAAGGTCGGGGCCGAGATGCGTTGCGCCGCTCAGCGTCTCTTTTCCGTTTTGTTCGAGCGCAATCGCGTAGGCGTAGAAAAAGCGCGCCTTTCGATAGAACAGCTGCGCGAGGTAGTCAAAGTTATCGTCTGGGCGCTTTCGGTGCAGGTCATTACAAACCCATGCCGCGCGAAGACAGCTCACTCCCCGCTTAAAGGTGGGAGAGAACTCGGCAGGAAAGTGCTCGTAACTTGCCGCGGCAAGATAATACGAGGCGCATCCCTCTTCGAGTCCGCGAGGGGCCGTGAAGTCGAGCGTCTCAAACAAGAGCTGTGCATCCGCAATTCGGCGTTGCTCCTCTGCCTTGAGCGCCTGCACGGTCTCCGGCTCGATCTCGAGAAAGTCTCCTGGATATGCTGCGTAGTAACACGAGGGACAGACGGTCACCGGGTATACAAGTGGAAAGACCTCACCAAACTTCTGCGACGGAACGTATGTCCTGCGCAGTTCCTCGGTTAGATCGCCCGCATTGAGCCTGCCCCTGCCCGTTCGAAGCTCCTCACGATGAAAACTCGTCTCACAGACCGGACATACGACGGGCGTCTTGGTAAAGAAGGTCAGATCTGCCATTTACCCCTCAATAACCACCATGGCAACGGCGTTGTCAAGTTCATGTGTGAGCGATAGATGCACTCGTTTGCCGCCGAGCTCTTCAAAAGTGCGACGGGCATCACCATGAAGCACGATCTCCGGCTTCCCCTTTGGATCGTTTACAACTTGCACCTCACGAAGCGAGAAGTGTTTGAGGCCGATGCCAAGCGCTTTGCCAAGCGCCTCCTTTGCCGCGTAGCGCACGGCAAGACTCGCAGCCATGGAAGCACCGCGAGACTTGGCGTCCTCCACCTCTTTAGGATGAAAGTACCGCTCGATGAGCCCACGCTGGCCGACCCAATGGTTCATTCGATCGACTTGAATGAGGTCTACACCAATGCCGAGAATCACTGCTCATCCTCACCGTCGACCGTGATCTCGATCTGACTCGGCTGGATCGAAAGCACCACGAGGCCGGGTGGAATCTGCGGACGAACCGCCACCTGATACGTCCCCGGTTCTGTGATACGCGAGGCATCCACGACCAAGCCGATTCTGTCACTCGCCACCGTGTCGAGGTCGAGCTGCCGACCCTGTACACGGATCAAACCGGATGGGATTGGCGAACTCACCGTGAGCGACGGATCGAGGTCGAGCACGCTTATATCGACCGAATCGTACACGCGCTGTACGACCGACTCGGCGATAAGAGCGCGGAAGTCAACCACGGTGCCGCCGGGGAAACGCACGAGGGGGTCGGGGCGCGTCAGGCGAATGCTCTCGGTAAAGTCGTCGGTGCGCCCAGACAGGTCGATGGCCTCGGTAAGGACCTGTGTCACGTTGTCGATTCTGCTCCGCGGACCTTCAATCGTGACGTTTGTCGGAGAGATTCGGTAATCACTGAGTTCATAGCCGGGAGGCGGGAAGCCCACGATGTTCGCCGCGATCTCCACACTCTTGACGAGCTTTTCGGCGAGCTGCACGGTGACGTTCATCGGCTCGATTGTGATCTCGAGCGCTTCAGCATCAAGGGCTGTCCCTCTCCGCTCGATGAGAATGGGCTCCCGATAAAGGCCGTCGGTTGCATGTTCCGAAAAATCGGCGTACGCGAGGATGTCATTCTCTTCGATTTCGAAGATCTCATCCTCATTCCCTCGGAGTCGAATCCGCACCCGGTTTGGATACTCTTCTCCTGGAACGACGGACTCACTCAGTCTGAGCTCGAGCGGCACGATAAAATCGCGCTCTCCAACCTGGCTGAGGTTGTTGAGGATTACCACAACGATGGCAAGCCCGAGTGCAATGATCTTTGCCGGCCAGTTCTCAATCGCTCGGCCCCAGAACCTACTCTTGGCTGACAATCGGCTCCTCCTCTACCACGGGAAGATCCTCTAAGCCCAAGAGATCGGCGAGCCGTCGGCGTGCCTCCTCGACACCGAGGTCGTAGAAGAGGTTGCCGTCGTAGGCAAGTGAGACCGCACCCGACTCTTCGGAAACAACGAGAATAGCGGCGTCACTCTCCTCAGCGAGCCCGAGCGCGGCACGGTGACGGGTACCAAAACTCCGGCGAATATCTTGCTGCTCGCTCAGGGGCAAGAAACAGCCGGCGGCGACCAGCTTCCCCTCGTCAATGACCGCCGCGCCGTCGTGCAGCGCAGTGTCGTGCGAGAAGAGTGTCAGCAGTAGCGCAGAGGTAACCTGCGCGTCAAGCTTCGTTCCGGTTTCGATGATGTTCTTCTGGCCAATGCTACGAACGAAGACGATCAGCGCACCGCGCCTACGATACGCCAGGACCTCCGCGGCGCTCATGACGGCATCGAGCTCTTCGAACTTTGAACCCGCCGAGAGCTGGAGCACACGTCCCTGCCCCATCCGCGTGAAGATCTTACGCAACTCGGGCTGGAAGATCACGGCAAGTGCAATCACGAGGCTTGGCGCAATGAGGTCGAGTATGGTTCTGAGAGTCGTGAGGTTGAGAACGAGGGCGACACCATAGGTCAAAAGAACGAGCACTGCGCCTTTGATCAAGGGGACCGCGCGCGTTTGAACAAGAACCTGATAGCCCTTGTAGATCAAGAAGGCCAAGATCAGGATGTCGAGCGCGGGGAGAACGATGGTCCTCAAGACCCATATGTCGTTTAGCCATTCCACTGCAGCAAACTCTCTCTACAAGTTTCGGCATCTATACCGTATCACAGAAGTGGGCGCTACAGGGAGTGTATTGGGATTCGAGCGAGCGGCAGAGCCTCGCGATACACGAGGCCGCTGCACGATCGGTGATCTCGCGTCTATCGCGAGCCCCGTCTACTTGCCCTTCTTCTTGTGACGATTCTTTCTGAGCTTCTTTTTGCGCTTGTGCGTAGAAATCTTCTTACGCTTGCGCTTTCGTCCACATGGCACAGCGGCTTCTCCTATTTGGCGACCGATACAGTCTGGGTTGTGAACTGGAAAGATACGCATCAGGTTAGAGCCTGTCAAGGAGAGCGAGTTCGCGGTCAATTGTCGCCTCGAGCTCTTGGGTGGACTCGGCAGGGATCTGAACGCGGGTCGGCAGTTGTTGAAAAAAGGTGATTTGGCGCTTGGCGTAGCGCCTACTCGCGGTCTTGATGCGTTCAGCGATACTCGCGTCTTCCGACGCCGGCCGCAGCTCTCCTGAGCCGCCAAAGAACTCGCGATAGCCGATCGCGCGCATCGAGGGCCAGGTAGGCCCGGCCCCAATCGCAAAAAGCCCCTCGATCTCTTCGCGGAGGCCGGCGCCGAACATCGACTCTACCCGGGCGCTGATCCGCTCGTGCAGCGCAGCGCGCTCGCGCGTGAGCTCGATCACCGTGACCGACAGATCACGGCGCATTTCGCGCAGGCGAGCAAAGGATGACAGCGGCCGCCCCGACTGCTCGTAGACTTCGAGCGCGCGCTGGATGCGATACGCGTCATTCGCATCGATACGTGCCGCGCTCTCCGGGTCAACGCGACGCAGTTCCTCGCGGAGCACATCGATGCCCTCGACCTCGAGACGCATTTGAAGCTGGTTGCGTATCGCCGCACTCGCGGTTGGAGCTTGCGGCAAGCCATAGAGAAAGTGCTTGAAGTAGTAGCCCGTTCCGCCCACGAGAACCGGGAGATTCCCGCGCGCGAGCGCTGCCTCAATCGCCTGCTCTGCCTCGTTCACAAAACGACCAACGTCAAAGTGCTCCCAAGGCTCCACGAGATCTATGAGATGATGAGGTAACGCGGCGCGTAGTTGCTTATCTGGTTTGGCGGTGCCTATGTCGAGGCGCCGGTAGACTTGCATGCTGTCGGCATTGATGATCTCGGCATTGCGAGATGCCAACAGCCTCGTGACGGCGGTCTTTCCAACCGCTGTCGGTCCGACCAGGCAGAGAACGGGAGGAAGGACTACTCCTCGATTCGGTACTGAACTTTCTGGGTGAGGATTTGCTTGATGGCGGTGGATACGACCTTGCCCTCGTTGTCTTCGAGTTCTTCGTCACCGGTCATCGTGATTTGGTATGCACGGCGCACGGCAGCGACGGTAAGTTCATAGACGTTACCTTGGTATGTCTCAAGCAAATCAAGCGGCAAGATCATTCACAAGCTCCTCTTCGGGTCACCGTAAGATACGATGTTGCCCGCATGCGGTAAAGGGTGCCCGATCGCCGGCCTCGAACCGGCGTGTAGCTCATCGTTGTTGCCAACGCTCGTCGGTTGCGAACGCCGTGTAGCTAAACCAGAAGTGTTGGATTTGTACGAGCGGCTCGAGTTGGGTTCCGGCAAGGGGCCCGTCCGTCGCGGTCCCGGTCGCATCCCAGACAGAACCGGTCTGTTGGTCGATAAAACCCTCGGGCGTCCTTTCGAATCGAAGCGCCTGTCCATCGACCTGCGCCCGAAACGCATTGGCCGTTCCCACATCTCTCCCGGCGGCGATCTGGGGTGCGTCGAGCGCACTGTTGGTACCGGGTTGCCAGAACACCACAACCGGCTCACCACCAACCGTCTCCTGGACCACGCCGAGCTCCTGCGCGTCGGGATAGGGAACGGCAAGCGTCTCGCCATTTTGCACCACCTGGACAACCCGCGTCATCGGATTGTAGTCGTTCGGTGTGTTTGGTCCTTGATAGAGGAACGGCCGCGCGGCAGTATCGTACCCGGCGTAGGGATTGTTGCCGTACGGGCGGCTATGTCCCGTTTCCCGAGAGAGCACCTGCGCACCAGTGTACCGTTGGGAGGCGAGTTCCCAGGGAGCCATGAGCATTGGGTAGAGCTCGAGCTCGTAGCCTGCATACTCACCGATGACGCCCTCGCCGGTCGCCTGTTGCCACCAACTCTCGGTCTGACGGTCGTACATAAGAAGGTTGCTGAAGCGCAAGCGGCCGGTGGTTCCAAAATCGAGAACCTGTCCATCGAACTGCCGCTCGAAGGTGATGCCGGTGTTGCAGAGTGGACAATAGGTAACGGCGACTGGTGTCTCGCCCACCACATCGTTAACGATCTCGTGATACGTCAGAATCTGCACCGGATAGAG
>JBMCTC010000187.1:0-6499 GCA_048624115.1 Spirochaetota bacterium | reverse complement strand
AGCGTTGAATCGTTCGGCCTTCCCCATGGAGGCAACGCCGGTCAGCTTTCCTTCGGTGAAGAACCCGGCTACAAACTCGCCCTTGCCCGGGGTTCCATCAAAGACGATACTCTCGAATGCGGTAGGATAGCCTGCGTACTTGAGACCGGTTTCGTACTGACGGGTCCAGAAGAATGGAAGGCGAGTGTAGGGCTTGTCGCTCCCGAGCATCGCTCGTGCGACGTGGCGGCCCTGTGCCTCGGCGTGCACCCAGTGCTCAACCCGCTGTTCGGTTCCGCCGGCGGGGTAGACTGCGATATCACCGGCGGCGTAGATGCCCGACGCCTCGGTCTCGAGGTGCTCGTCTACGTGAACACCCTTCGCAGGATCCGATACAAGCTTGGACCCCTCAAGGTAGTCGACGCGTGGCTCGACCCCCACTGCCATGAGGATCAGATCAGCCTCGAGGCTCTCCCCGGTTTCGAGAGTGAGACCGGTTGCCGACTCGTCGCCTGTGATCTCTTGTGCCTTCGTGCCGAGTTTGAAGCGCACTCCCTCTTCCTCGTGCGTCTCTCGAAGCCATCGACCTATCTCCTCTCCGAGGTTTCGGATGAGCGGTTCCTTCTCCGGCTCCACCACGGTCACGTAGATGTCTTGGGCGCGGAATTGCGCGGCAACCTCCATGCCGATGAAGCTTGCTCCGAGAATGACTGCTCTGCGAGCGGCCTTCGCAGCTTCCATGATTCGTTCGGCATCGTCCTGTGTGCGTAGGGTGTAGACATTGTCGCGATCTGCTCCAGGAAGCGGAAGCGTGCGAGGGACGCCTCCTGTGGCAAGAAGCACCATGTCGCCTCGATACTCGTCCCCGCTGCTACTTCGGAGCGTCTTCGTCCCGGGGTCCATCGACGTGATCTCTACCCCGGTAGTCACCGTAATACCCAACTTGTCGTAGAATCCGTTTGGCCGGAGCGGTAGATACTTCGGCGGCGCCTCTCCGGAGATCAACCCTTTCGAGGGCATCGGTCTGTCGTAGGGCGCGTGGCTCTCTCGGGTGAGCAGCTCGATCTCGCCGGCAAAGCCCTCCCGCCGCAGCGCCTCGGCACATGCGATTCCCGCGGCACCCGCACCGAGCACGACTACCCGGCGCTCGTCGCTGCCATCGGGCATTGAGATCTCGTTCTCAATTGCCTGACCCAAAAAGACGCCTCCATCTTCCTCTTTGACCTCGTACGTCGTCAGATCGTCGAGGGAAGGCGGGCGGTCGAGCTTGCCCGTTTCCGCGTCAAAGGTCGTATTGTGCCAAGGGCACACGATCATACCCTCTTTGTAGACGCCGTCGGCGAGCGGCGCGCCGTAATGGGGGCACGCGTTGTCGGTAGCCTGGATCTTCCCATCTACGCGCACGAGGAGAATCTGAGATTCATCCTCGAGTTCCACAGCTATTGGTTTTTCTCCGACGTCCGCTGCGTCTGCGATTCGTTTCCATGTACTCATCACTCTCTCCTTGTTCTCGGTTTCCTATTTCCAGTAGCGGGGCTGCTGAAAAAAGTCGTGTAGCTTCTCCTCTTCTTCACGGGAAATGGAACCGGTTGTGCCGACGACCGGTACGTCCATGAGGCGATCCGCGCCGATATCGAGCTTGAGATCAGCCTCGATCCACGAGATGTCGTCTACCCAGTGGGGTGAGACGTAGAGGTTACCGCCGCCGATCGTGTCCTTGGCCTCGATGCGGATGTATCGCACGGCCCAGTTCGAGCCCTCGATAACAAAGCCGCCAACCTTGCCGACCTTCTCTCCAGCTGCCTGAACGTCGTAACCGATCACCTCCTGCGTACTTCGAATATGGTAGTCTTCGTTCTCTACCGAGCTTTCTTCGTCCATATACGCGCTCGGCTTGTAGGTGACCGTTCCTGCCTCCATCGGCGTCATCGCGGTTCCCCAGAGTCCGGCGCCGCCCCAGTAGATGGGAAGCTGGTGGTACCGATAAAACTCCTCTTCCTTTCGTCGCGAGATGGGTTTTCGATGGTCGGCCGTGGGCGCGTTCTTTATCTGATCTTTGGTTAGCTTCACCCGGATCGCCTGGCCTTCGTCAACCGTTCCATCGACCGACAGCGGCGAGATCAGCACGTCGTTGCCAAACACCCAAAAGCCGTGCTTCGTCACGACGTAGCGAACAACCCACTTCTCGTCGTCAAATAGAAACGTCCGTACCTTTCCAATCGAGCCGTCGGTTGCGTGCACCTTGGCGCCCTCGATATTCTCTAACCGAAACAACATAACTCCTCCTCCTCGCGAAAGATGCACGAAGCATGCCATGTGTAAGCCCTACCCACCGCCGGCGTTGGTACGAATCGTGCATGGGGTGGATGGAGGATACTGTGTCAGACAAGCAGGAGTTATCTCGCGCGGAAGCGAGGGAATGGATAGATTCAATAGATTATGTCCTCGAGCATGGGGGCGACGAGCGAGCCGCCGAGATTCTGTCGCTCCTCCATCAGCGAGCGCAGCAGGCCGGCGTGCGCTTTACGGCGCCGAGCGGCACGCCATATCTCAACACGATTTCACATCACGATCAGCAACCCTACCCGGGGAGCCGAGAGATCGAACGGCGAATCAAGAGCATCATCCGCTGGAACGCGATGGCGATGGTGGTCAAAGCAAACCGAGACGATCACGGTATCGGCGGTCACATCTCAAGCTACGCGAGTTCGGCGACGCTCTGGGAGGTCGCCTTTAATCATTTCCTTCGTGGTTACGACCACAAGGACGGCCCGGATTTGGTCTACTTCCAGGGACACTCTTCGCCAGGCGTATACGCGCGCGCGTTTTTGGAAGGACGGCTTGACAAGGAGCACCTCGAGGCGTTTCGTCACGAGATCTCAAACGACAAGGGCCTCTCCTCCTACCCCCATCCGCGTCTCATGCCGGAGTTCTGGCAGTTTCCAACCGTCTCGATGGGGCTCTCTCCGATACAGGCAATCTACCAGGCGCGTTTCAACCGCTATCTGACCGACCGCGGCATCAAGGAGGCGAGTGATCAGCGAGTCTGGGCGTTCGTCGGCGACGGAGAGATGGACGAACCCGAATCGATGGGTGCGATCAACCTTGCCTCGCGGGAGGAGCTCGATAATCTCATTTTTGTTGTCGACTGCAATCTGCAGCGTCTCGACGGCCCGGTGCGTGGCAACGGCCAGGTGATCCAGGAGCTCGAGTCTGCGTTCTCCGGCGCGGGCTGGAATGTGATCAAGGTAATCTGGGGAGGTGACTGGGACCCATTGCTCGATAAGGACAAGACCGGAGCACTTACCCACGCTATGAAGAATCTTGTTGATGGTCAGGCTCAGAGTTATGTTTCAGCCGGTGGGGCGAAGGTCAGGGAGGACTTCTTTGGTCAGGACGATGCACTTCTCGAACTCGTAGAGAACTACTCCGACGAACAGATCGAAAAGATGCGCCGTGGTGGACACGACCCAGTCAAGGTCTACAATGCGTATGCCCGCGCGATGAAGCAAAACGGACGACCAACCGTAGTCCTTGCGCAGACAATCAAGGGGTACGGGCTCGGTGAAGCCGGTGAGGGTCGAAACGTTACCCATAAGCAAAAGGAGCTCAACGAACAGGAGCTCAAGCAGTTCCGAAGCCGTTTTGGGATTCCCATTAGCGACAAGGAAGTTGCCGAAGCTCCTTTCTACAAGCCCGACGACGACAGCGAAGAGATGAAGTATCTGCGCGAGCGTCGGGAGGAGCTTGGAGGGTTCTTGCCAAAGCGGAGGCCCGAGTACGAGGAGCTGCCGGAAATTCCTGAGAAGGCGTTCCAGAAGTACGACGAGGGAAGCAACGAGCGCACGGTTGCAACGACAATGGTAGCTGTGCAGATCGTTGGTGATCTCCTGGACGACGACGAGATCGGCAGCCACATCGTTCCAATCATTCCCGACGAGGCGCGGACCTTTGGCCTCGAGGCACTCTTCCGAGATGCCGGCATCTACTCGCACAAGGGGCAACTCTACGAACCTGTCGACAGACAGAGTCTGCTCTACTACAACGAGGAGAAGGGTGGCGCAATCCTCGAGGAGGGGATCTCCGAGGCAGGGTCGATATCCTCCTTTATCGCCGCGGGGTCTTCCTACGCGACACATGGAATCCCAATGATCCCCTTTTTCCTGTTCTACTCGATGTTTGGCTTCCAACGCATCGGCGACTTGATCTGGGCTGCCGGCGATACCCGCGCGCGCGGCTTTTTGATCGGAGGCACCTCCGGGCGCACGACGCTACCCGGCGAGGGGTTGCAGCACCAAGACGGAAATAGCCACGCACTCGCTATGACGTTTCCTAACATACGCGCCTACGATCCGACCTACGCCTACGAAGTCGCAACCATTATCAAGGACGGGGCGAAGCGGATGTATCGCGACAACGAAGACGTTATCTACTACATCACCGTGATGAACGAGAAGTATCCAATGCCGAAGAAGCCGGAGGGAGCCGAGGACGGCATCCTCAAGGGGCTCTATCGGGTGCAGAAGAGCGAGGGTCAGCCGAGAATACACCTGCTTGGCAGCGGGGCAATCCTTCCTGAGGCGAGGAAGGCGGCCGACATGCTTCGTGAGGATCACGGTATCGAGGCCGATGTCTTTAGCGCCACGAGTTGGAAGGCGCTCTACGACGATGCGATCCGTTCTACTCGAGCGCGTAATCTCCATCCGGGTGGCAAGGAGCCTGAACCGTACGTGACGCAGCTGCTCAGCGATGGGCTGCCGGCGGTAGCCGCGACCGACTACATCAGGGCGGTACCCTTGAGCGTCGCCTCGTTTGTGCCCGGCGGACTCTCGGCGCTCGGCACCGACGGCTTTGGCCAGAGCGACAATCGCGGCGCGCTTCGCGATCACTTCGAAGTGGACGCCCGCTACATCGTCCTCGAAGCGCTCAGCAGACTCGCTGAGAAGGGCGAGGTCAAGCAGAAGCAGCTCAAGGACGCAATCAAGTCGATGAGGATTGACCCAGACAAGGCATTCTCGGGAGACGTGTAATAGGAGAGCGAGATGAAAGAGATAAAACTACCTGAGATAGCGGAGAACGTAGAAGAGGGAACGGTAATCAGCATCCTCGTTAGCGAGGGCGATCAGATCAAGGCCGATCAAGACATTCTCGAGCTCGAGACCGATAAGGCAAGCCTCGAGGTTCCAGCTCCGTCCGGTGGCACTGTGAAAGAGATCCTCGTCGCCGAAGGCGACAATGTCTCGGTTGGCGACGTCATCATGAAGCTCGAGGAGTCGGGCGGCGATGAGGGCGGCGGCTCTGAAGAGGACGGCGGCTCCGAGGAATCCGAAGAGAAGGAACAGAAGGAACAGAAGGAACAGAAGGAACAGAAGGGCAAGGAAGAGGCTGCTAAGGATGAAGAGTCCCAGCACGAGAAGCCGCCGGAAAAAGAGAAGGCCACCAAGGAGAAGGCGGAGAGCAAGAAGGCCGGGCGCGAGAAAGCCGAGAAGCAGAGCGACGAGTCGCGCGACGAGGAACAATCGGAGCGTGAGGGCGGCAACAAAGACTCCCGGCAGACAAGTGGCGCCAAGAGCGCCTCGGATGTCCCTGCTACACCGACCACCCGCAGGCTCGCCCGCGAGATCGGTGTCGACATTACCCAGGTGTCGGGAAGTGGGCCAGGAGGTCGGATTACGGCTGCAGACGTGAAGGATGCTTCCCGCGGCGGCGAATCGAGTGGCGGAGCCGGCGGCGGGCGGTCTGACGGCGGCGCTGCCGCAGAAGGCAACCGCCGCGAGAAGATGACCAAGGTACGGTCGCTGACTGCCGAACGGACGATGAAGAGTTGGCGGACGATCCCGCACGTGACTCAGTTCGACGAAGCCGACATGACCGGGCTCAACCGCTACATGGAAGCGGCGGCTCCCAAGGTCGAGAAGGCCGGGGGCAAGCTCACCGTTACCGCGGTGCTCGTGAAGCTCGTCGCACATGCGCTTCGCGCCTATCCGCGTTTCAACGCTCAGATCGACATGGAGGCCGGTGAGATCGAGTACCAGTCCGAGATAGCCATCGGCATTGCGGCAGACACCGAGCGTGGCCTGCTCGTGCCGGTAGTGCGCAATCCCGACCGGAAAAGCATCACGAGCCTTGCGATCGAGATTGTAGAGCTCGCGAAAAAGGCACGAAGCGGTGAGCTCGAAGTATCACAGATGCGAGGCGGCACTTTCAGCATCTCAAACTTAGGAGGAATCGGAGGCACCGCATTTACTCCGGTTGTTGTAGAGCCTCAGGTCGCCATTCTCGGCGTGGCTCGAGCCAAGACTCAGCCGGTTCACGTGAACGGGCGCTTCGAGCCTCGACCGATTCTTCCGCTCTCTCTCTCCTACGATCACCGTGCGATTGACGGCGCCGACGGTGCGCGCTTTGTCAGCTGGATCAAAACGGCGATTGAAGATCCTCTTGCCGCGCTCATGGAAGGAGAGCAGTAATGGCAGAGAAGCGAGAAGTTGTCGTGGTTGGCGCCGGACCGGCAGGCTATGCC
>JBMCTC010000186.1:0-6503 GCA_048624115.1 Spirochaetota bacterium | reverse complement strand
CGTTCCTGAAGCTCTTCCTTGACCATTGCCACGGCCATTGACACAAGGTCGCGAACCATGCTCTCTACGTCGCGGCCGACGTAGCCGACCTCCGTGTACTTCGTGGCCTCTACCTTTATGAAGGGCGCGCCGGTGAGCTTGCTCAGGCGCCGGGCAATCTCGGTCTTTCCAACACCCGTAGGACCAATCATGATGATGTTTTTCGGCGCCACCTCGTCGCGAAGCTCATCGGGAAGCTGCTGGCGGCGCATGCGGTTTCGAAGCGCGATCGCCACCGCCTTCTTCGCCTGCTCTTGTCCAATGATGTATCGATCGAGTTCGGCAACGATCTCTTTTGGTGTCAGTTTGCTGATATCGGTACTCATGCGAGTTCCTCCACAACCGTCTCGTTGTTCGTGTAAATGCAAATTCGGGCCGCGATTCCCAAGCTGCGCTCGGCAATCTCACGCGCGCCGAGCTCGGAAGAATCGAGGTAGGCCAACGCCCCGGCAAGTGCGTAGTTCCCGCCGCTTCCGATGGCGATTGCGCCCGACTCCGGCTCTACCACGTCGCCGGTCCCCGAGATCAGGAACGTTCGCTCCTTATCTGCTACGAGCAACAACGCCTCGAGGCGCCGGAGCATTCGGTCGGTGCGCCACTCTTTCGCGAGCTCTACCGCCGCGCGCATGATGTCACCCGAGTACTCGTTCAGCTTTCCCTCGAATCGTTCGAACAGCGTAAACGCATCGGCGGTCGCGCCGGCAAAGCCAACGAGAATCTTGTCGTTATACATACGACGAACCTTGCGGGCGTTGCCCTTCATGACGGTGTTCCCCATCGTCACCTGTCCGTCTCCGGCCATTGCGACTTTTCCGTCGCGGCGCACACACACAATCGTCGTCGCGTGCCACTTATCCATGTGATGCTCCTTGCGTTCCGCCGGTGCCCCTGACCGAGGCGTGCGGGTGAGCCTGCTCGTAGATCTTCTTGAGCGCGCCGAGGCCCAGGTGGGTGTAGACCTGCGTCGTGCTCAACGAGCTGTGACCGAGCAGTTCCTGGACGACCCTGATGTCTGCCCCGCGGTCGAGGATATGCGTCGCAAAGGTGTGTCGAAACGTGTGTGGACTCACCTTTTTAGCAACTCCCTGCTCCATCAAGCGTTTCTGGATGATTCCGGCAACGCCACGCTGCGTGATTCGTTGCCCGTTTGCATTGACCAAGAGCGCCTTCTCGTCGTGCCTCCCGAGCCTCCGCAATCGCGCGGTACGCTGCGGCAGGTACGCGGCGAGAACCTCACGCGCCGGTGCCCCCAAGAAGACAATGCGATCCTTCTTTCCCTTGCCGTGCACCAGAGCTCGGCCGCGCTTGTAGTCGATATCATCCAGATTGATCATTACAAGCTCTCCGATCCGACAACCGGTGGAGTATAGGAGTTCCAAGATAAGGCGATCTCGCAAAGCGGTGAAGTCTGAGCCTTCGATGGCCAGCAACTTCTCGATTTCCTCTTCGAAGAGGAAGGTCGGCAGGGTCCGCGGTTTTCGAAGGCCTCGAATACCCTCCATCGGCGTTCCCTCGGCACGGTCGGTACGAATGAGAAAGCGAAAATAGCCCTTGAGAGCGCTGATCGCTCGGTTGATCGAGCTGACCGCGGCGTTTTGTCGGGAGAGGTGTCCGACGTACCGGCGCATGGTCGCCGGGTCCAAGCGATCCTCAGAGAGTTCGAGTTCGCCCATCCAGTCGGCAAAGGCAGCCAGGTCGGTTCGATAGGCTCGCACGCTTGCGTCACTCAGGTTGCGAACGCTCGAGACATAGCCGAGGTACTCTTCAATGTAGGCGAGCTCGCTCATCTGCTACCCCCACCACGGTGACCACGCTCGGCGCGAGCGAGTTCGGTGCGTACCGCCGCTACCTGGGCACGACGCGCCTGCGACGCATCCGCCGCGCCCGTCGGCTTCGCGACGGCGCCGGCCACCTCCCGGTCGCGCGCGATCTCGATCCCCCACTCGAGAGCGATATCGCTCGCTTCTTCGATGATCATCGCGCCGTCGGCGGCGAGATCGGCACTCCCAGCGCCCACCGCACCGTCAAGCCCGGCACGATGCACAAACAAGTCGCGCCCCTGATCGAGCGCGTAATCGGCTGTAATAAGGGCCCCGCTCCTAGTCGGGGCCTGGATAACAACAACGCCACGGGCGAGACCGCTGATAATGCGGTTTCGAGCCGGAAAGTGGTACTTCACCGGCGGTACTCCCGGAGCGTACTCGCTCATCAAAAAGCCACCCCGGTCGAGTATCTGCGCGGCAACACTCTTGTGGCTCACCGGATAAACGGCATCGACACCCGATGCGAGCACCGCCCCGGTGATGCCGCCGCGCAGCGCGCCCTGATGCGCCGCCACGTCGATCCCACGGGCAAGGCCAGAGACAACGAGGAAGCCGGCGCTCGCGAGCTCGAACCCGAGCTCTCGCGCCGCCCGGCTCGCAGGCGCCGAGGGCTCGCGCGTTCCGACAATCGCAACTGCCGGCACCGCCTGCTCCTCGGGATACCGTCCGCGAACGTAGAGCAGATAGGGAGGGTCAAAAATCTCTCGGAGGGCCGCCGGATAGCGTCGCTCGTAAATCGAGATCGCCGTTATCCCACGCGAGAGCATGACCTGCTGATCTCGCTTCGCACGTTCGAGCAGCATGTCGGGGCGCTCATCGAGCGGCGAGATACGCCTTCCGGTTATCTGGGAGAGGAGCGACGAGTTCAGCGCGAGAAAAAAGCTCTCGCTGTCTACGATCTCCTCGAGTTGCGCTTTCTCGTGCGCCTTGAGCACGCGAATGCGGTTAATGGCAAGGCGGAGCACGTTCGTCGCGATCATGACGACCCCACGAGCAGTTGCCGATTGCGCCGAGCGCGCTCGCGATCCTCGTCCTCTGCAGCGCGCTCGATAATCGTGTCGTAGGCGTCTATGGCAGCGTCGATGTTTCCGAGTTGGACGTTGGCGCGCGCGAGCACAAAGAGCGACGGGACATGCAGCTCGTTTCGGGCAAGAATCGCCTCGAGATGCGGTAAGGCGTTCGCGGGTTCGTTGAGCTCGAACGCGTAGAGAACGGCCAGTCCGTAGCGCGCGTCAATGAAGTCGGGCTCGATCTCGATTGCGCGTTGATAGTGAAACTCTGCCATGTCAAAGTAGCGCTGTCGCTCGGCCGCTCTCGACTGCGCCTTTGCGACAAAGCCCGCGGAGGCACCGGCGAGTTGGTGCAGCGTCTGGTTCTCCGGCTCGATAACGAGCGCTCGTTCGAGCGAATCGAGGGCCGGGCCGAACATGCGCTGCTGCAGATACGCCTGGGAGAGGAGTTTAAGCGTATCTGCCGAGCGCGAGAGGGTCTGAACCTGTTCCGCGGCGAGCTCAGCGTACTCTTCGAGCAGTTCTTCGAGTTCGGCTATTCGAGCGGGAGATGCCGGACCGCTTTGCCCGTCCATCTGCGCGATTCGAGAGACGCGATTATCCTGTTGCTCGCATGCGCCGAGGAGTGCTCCAAGCAGCACCAGGACGCAGCAGCTCACGAATGAAGCTCCATGCCTTCTCTTACGTCTCAAAACGCGTTTTTGATTCACGAACGGCTCCTCGGGTGAAAATCCGAGTGGTAGGTCGCAAGCTCTTCCTTGTCGATGTGGGTGTAGATCTGCGTTGTGGAGATATCGGCGTGACCCAAGAGCTCCTGGACGGCTCGCAGATCTGCGCCTCCCTCGAGCAAATGCGTGGCAAACGAGTGACGCAAGGTGTGCACCTTGGCCTCGACGCCTGCCCGTGCCGCTATCTCGCGGAAGCGCTTCCACATTCCCTTTCGCGAGAGCTTCTCTCCTCGATTGTTCAGAAAGAGCGCGTTGGCAGGCTTCTTCGCAAGATGAGGCCGAGCGGTATCAAGATAGCGCTCGAGCCAGAGCATCGCGTGCTCGCCCATGGGAACCAGGCGTTCCTTCTCGCCCTTCCCCTTCACGCGCAGGAGTCGCTCGCGCAGGAACACACGATCGAGCGAGAGATCCACTGCCTCGGAAATGCGAAGACCACAACTATAAATGAGTTCGAAGAGCGCGCGATCACGAACGCCAAGCGGAGAGTCAACGGCGATCTGCTCAAAGAGTCGCTCGACCTCCTCCACATCGAGGACACCGGGAATCCGGTGCGCGACACGCGGCAGCTCGACTGCGGTGGCGGGATTGTCCTCGCGATGGTTCTCGAGAACGAGAAACTGGAAGAGGCTTCGAAGGGCACTGATGCTCTTCGCGATCGTACGTTGGTCAATCCCCTCTTCCTGCTGCCGCTTGATCAGAAAGTCGATGATATCGGCGGTGCCGGCCGACTCGACGGCGAGCTGCGATTCATCTACCCACGCGAGAAACCCACGGCAGTCACGCATGTAGGTCGAGACTGTCTGACGCGAAAGCCTGATGCCTGCGGCGAGGTAATCCTCAAAGCTCTCGAGTAGCGCCTTATGCTCCATGTTCCCGGCCGCCCACCTGCTGGTAGCGAAGCACCGCTGGAATGCCGAGCTCCTCGTCGGGTTCTCGATCAGGACGCATCACCTGCTCGCGACTCTTCGAGAGTCGAGATTTGCTCATCTGCGACCACTGGCTCAGGGAGATGTATTCTTCGTTTTTTTCTTCCTGTTTCTCGGGCCGCTCTCTTGGCGCGTCGTCACGATCAAACCCGGTCGCAATGACGCTTACTTTGATCTCGCTTTCCATGAGCTCATCGAGCGCCGTACCGGCGATAATCAGCGCATCTTCGTCTGCGTTCGAGGTAATGATGTTGAGAATCTCCTCGTACTCGCTCAGGGTGAAGTCGAGGCCGCCGGAGACGTTCACGAGAATCCCCTTGGCTCCTTCGATGCTCGCGTCCTCGAGCAACGGGTTGTTGATTGCGCTCGTCGCCGCATCGACTGCCCGGTTCTCGCCATTGCCGGCGCCAATACCCATAATCGCATCGCCACGACCACTCATGATGGTGCGTACGTCTGCAAAGTCGATGTTGATCTCACCAGGCTTGGTAATGAGATCGCTAATGCCCTGAACCGCCTGGCGAAGCACGTCGTCGGCAATGAGAAACGCCTTCGTGATCGGCGTCTTCTTGTCAACAATCGTGAGCAGGTGCTGATTCGGAATGACAATCAGCGTATCGACCGCCTCGCGAAGCTTGGCGATGCCCTCGTTTGCGAGCCGCATCTTGTGCTTGCGCTCGAAATCAAACGGCTTTGTGACGACGCCGACGGTGAGAATTCCCATCTCGCGGGCAAGCTGAGCAATAATCGGAGCGGCGCCCGTGCCGGTGCCACCGCCCATGCCGGCGGTGATAAAGACCATATCGGCCCCCTGCACCACACGCTGCACCTCGGCCTTGTCCTCGAGGGCAGCCTTTTCACCCACGTCGGGCTTTCCACCGGCACCGAGGCCACCGGTCAGCTCGGAGCCAAGCGGCAATCGGGTCTCTGCATTCGAGCGCTGAAGCGCCTGCAGATCGGTGTTCACGGCACAGAACTCGACGTTCTGGACGCCGGCAGCAATCATGCGGTTTACCGCGTTGCTCCCGCCGCCCCCGACGCCAATGACCTTGATAACGGTTGGGCTGCCGTAGGCCTCGCCAAAAACGCGACCATCATCTTCAATCTCGATTTTCATATCCCCTCCCAGAAATACGATGTTCCTATTCAAAAAAGTTTCGAAACCACCTCTTGAGTCCCGGCAACAACCCTCCGGCACTCTTCTCTCCAATCACGGGCTCGGGCTCCGCACGGGACGCCGCGTGAAGGGCAAGGCCGATCGCCGTGGAGTACTCCGGACTCTGGTACGCCGTACCGATTCCCCCGAGGTTTCCGGGCTGACCGATCCGTGCTGAGTTCTCGAAGACCTCTTGTGCGAGTTCCACGGCGCCGGGAAGCAGTGCCCCGCCGCCTGTCAACACAACTCCCGCCCCGAGATACTCGAGATACCCCTTTGGTTCGATGCGCTCACGCACCATCCGAAAGATCTCGAGCATTCGCGGCTCGATGATTCTCGCGATCTCGAGTCGTTCGATCGAGGCCGGCGGCCGTCCGCCGACACCAGGAATGATCACCGGCTCGCCCGGCTCCACGAGGTCGAGGTGGCAGCAACCTGCTTCGCGTTTGATTTGCTCGGCGCTCTCAGTCGGCGTTTTGAGTATAATCGAAAGATCGCCGGTTACCTGCGAGCCGCCAATCGGCAGCACGCTTGTGTAGTAGGGCGCACCCTCGCGGTACACCAGCATGTCGGTCGTTCCCCCGCCGAGGTCGATCATGAGAACACCGAGGTCTCGCTCGTCCTCGGTGAGCGTCGCGCGGGCTCCGGCAAGCGATTCGAGAATGATGTCGTTTACCTTAAAGCCGGCGCGATTAATACACTTCACGAGGTTTTGGGCCGATGTAACCGACCCGGTAATGATGTGCACCTCGGCCTCGAGGCGAACACCGATCATGTCGAGCGGATTCTTGATGCCACCCTGTTCGTCTATGATGAACTCC
>JBMCTC010000185.1:0-6522 GCA_048624115.1 Spirochaetota bacterium | reverse complement strand
GACCGTCTCGGACCCCGGTTGACCGCGCCCATCTACCGGACGCCCGAGCGGCCCTAAGACACGCCCGAGCAGCGCGTCGCTTACCGGCACGTTCAGTCGAGTACCACTTGCGATTACGCGGCTTCCGATCTGCACGCCGTCAATCTCGGTGAAGGGCATCAGCTGGACGGTCTGCCCCCGAAGCCCAACGACCTCTCCGTAGACCATCGGGCCTCCGGGAGCGAGCTCGATCTGGCACACCTCGCCAACAACCGCCTGCGGGCCGTCGCTCTCGAGAAGCAGACCCTGCACGCGCTTGACGCGTCCGATGTGACGTATGGTTTCGGTCCGTTCAACGACCGTGCTGTACTTGTCAAATACGCCCACAAGGCCCTCCCAAGCTTGTGAGCCCGCGAATGCGGACTACTTTTTCCGTTTCGCCTTTACCGGCACGAGCTCGAGAATTTGATCCTCAATCTCCTGCAGCTGGCTTGCGATACGCGCGTCAATTTCGCCAAAGTCCGTCTCAATGATCGCGCCACCCGGATCAACGGTGCTGTCCTCGGCGATCGTAATGTGGTGCTCGCGCTCGACGCGTTCGATAATCTCCTGCACGTGATTTGTGACCATCTCGAGGTCTTGAATGTTCACCCGGATAATTACGTCGCTCTTTTCTTTCAGCTTGCGAAGCGCCTGCACGACATTGTTCACCACGACGTTCTTTTGATTCTCGCTGATGACCTTCACGACCTTTTTCGCAATTTGCAGGACGAGGTTTACAATTTGCGTCTCAGACTCTTCGATGATCTCGTTCCTGCGCTCGATCGCTCGGTTGATCACTACGTGCAGCCGATCGATGAGACGTTCACTCTCGGCGCGCCCCTCTGCGAAGCCCTCCTCGCGACCCTCGCTGTGCCCCTGCTTACGCGCCTCTTCCTCTTTCTCTTCCGCGGCGCGCTCGGCATCCTTCTTAAGTTGATCGACCTCTTCCTGGGACTCTTTGCGGATGCGCTCGGCGTCTGCCTCTGCATCCTGTTTGATCACCTGCGCCTCTTCCTGCTTACTCTTGACCTCTTCAAACGCGACTCGCTCGGCGTCTTTGACAATCCGATCCGCCTCCTCGCGAGCACGTGCAACGAGTTGCTCCTTCTCCTGCTCCCACTGCTCCTTAAACGCCTCCGCCTCGCGGCGCAGATCGTCTGCGGTGGGGCCGGCATACTCCTCGACTTCTTCAATCTCCTGCGGCTTGAGCTGCGGTGCAAAATCCTCGGGCGGCTGGACGTAGATCCGGCGCAGCGTGTTCTTGACTTCATCGGCCCGAAACAAGTTCTTTGCCACATCTACCTCCGTACATCACCCTAAACAATCAGTTCGTCCTCGCCGGCGCGGGCCACGACAATCTCGCCCTGCTCTTCGAGCTTCCTGATGATGGAGACGATCTTCTGCTGGGACTCTTCGACGTCCTTCATGCGGATCGGTCCCATGTACTCCATGTCCTCTTTCAGAAGCTGCGAGGCTCGCTTGCTCATGTTTCGGAAGATCTTGTCTTGAACTTCCGTATCTACGCTCTTGAGTGCCTTGGCCATCTCGCTGACGTCGACCTCACGCAGCACTTTCTGAATCGCACGATCGTCGAGCATAACGATGTCTTCGAAAACGAACATCCGCTTCTTGATGTCTTCTGCGAGCTCGGGATCTTCCTCTTCGAGGCTCTCGATAATCACCTTCTCGGTCGAGCGATCGACGAGGTTCAAGATCTCGACAATGCTCTCAACGCCACCGGCCGCCGTGTAGTCCTCGCTCGAGAGCGTAGAGAGCTTCTTCTCGAGCACACGCTCGACCTCACGAAGGGTCTCGGGGCTTGTTCGGTCCATTGTTGCAATTCGTTTGGCGACGTCGCTCTGTATCTCGTGCGGAAGTGAAGAGAGAATGATCGAGGCCTTCTGAGGCTCGAGATAGGCCAAGATCAGGGCGATGGTCTGTGGGTGCTCCTGCTGAATGAAGTTGAGCAAGTGCATCGGATCGGTGCGACGGACAAAGTCAAAGGGGCGCACCTGGAGGCTCGAGGTGAGACGGTTGATGATATCAACCGCCTTTTGGCTTCCGAGACTCTTCTCGAGCAGCTCACGAGCGTACTCGATTCCACCGGTGGTAATGAAGTCCTGAGCCATCATCAGCTCTTGGAACTCCATCAAGACGTTGTCTCGCTCCTCGGAGTCAACGGTTTCCAGTCGCGCGATCTCAAAGGTGAGCGTCTCAATTTCGTCTTCGCGCAGGTGCTTGAAGATCTCTGCGGAGATCTCGCTTCCCACGGTCACGAGGAAGATGGCTGCCTTTTGGCGGCCGGTGAGCTCTTTTTTCAAGCCCCCCTTTTTGCCGCCGACTAAGCCCGACGAGGCTGATTGCTTTGCCATACTACTCCTCCAACAACCAGGTTCGAATCAGCTGTGCTACGTCCTCGGGATGCTCGCGTGCCATGTTGATGGCATTCTCCTGCATCTCGAGCCGAGCCCGCTCCTCGACCGACATCTCGACGTCCGTTCCCTCGTCCTCGGCACTGCGCAGCGCTGCTTCACGCATCGCCTGATGCTGTCGCGCGAGTTCCTCTTCACGGAGTCTGCGCCTACGCTCGATCTCTCTGCTAATGAGCCTAAAGGCGATAAAGACAACAAGGAGAACCGCGAGTCCTATCAAACTATATAGCACAATCTGCTGTACTTGCCGTTGTCGACGCGCCGCAGCGTCTTCGGCCTCGTGCTCGGCCGTTCGGTCAAACTGGACGTGCTCGACGGTAACGGTGTCTCCGCGGACGGGAGAATAGCCGATGGCCGCCTCGACGATATCGGTAACCGACGCGAGCAATTCCGGCGAAGGAGCAATGTACTCGCGTTCGATCGAGCCGTCGGGGTTCATGACGAGCTGGCCGTTGTCGTCGCGTATCTTGCGCCAGATTCCGTCGATCGCGACACCAATCGCGCGGCGGTCGAGCTGCGGACTGCGAACCGTCTGGGTTTCGCGCTGAGAAAGCTCGTTGTTCTGTCGGCGCACGAGATTGCTCCACGTGCCGACCTGGTCCTGTAGATCTTGATATGCCGGAGGGGTTTGGCCCTCGAGACCCGGGGGGCCTTCGGGGTTGAACCCGGTGCCCCGAAACTGCTCCTCGGTGGTTTCGATGCTCAACGGGACGTAGGGCTCGATCACTGCATCGTCAAAGGGAGTAAGCGGATTATCCTCTCGAAGCACGATGGGAAGCACTTCGTTGGTGACACTCTCCTCAACGCTCATATCGATTTCGACCTCGAGCCGTGGGATGCGTACGCGGTCGGGCGTGAGAATGCCGGCAATGCCATCGTAGACCTCGTTGCGAATCCGCCGTTCAGCTTCAGCCTTGAGCTCAAGCTCCTCGCGGGTTTGCGCGATGCGGTCAAAGGCGTCAAAGCTATCGAAGTCGTTCAGGACAACGCCCGATGGATCGGTGATGGTGATGTGGTCGGGCTCGAGCCCCTCGATCGCGTATTGGATCAGCCGCTCAATACCCTCGATCTTTCCGCGGTTCTCCCGAATGTCACTGCCGGGTCGCGGCGTGAGAATCACGCTTGCCGTCACGGGGTTTTGCTCTTCTAAGAAGAGTCTATCCTCGGGGAAGGCGATTGTGACGCTCGCATTGTCGATGTCGGAGAGCGCCTCGATGTGTAGCGTTAGCTGTTCGGTGAGCGCGCGCTGAAGGTTGACGTTTCGCTCGAAGTCGGTGATAGTCCACCGCTCGACGTCAAAGATCTCCCAGGGGTCGGTGTTCGGCGGTACGAGGTCCTCACGCACGAGAATGCTCCGCGCACGCCTTGCCGTGACGTCGTCATCGACCATGATCATGTTATCTGCGCCGAGTGTGTACGCGATCCCCTCTTGGTCGAGGCGCTGCGCGATCATGTCTCGGCTGGCCGGATCGGCAATCGGTCGAGAGAAGAGCGCAACGCGCGTCGGTGCGGCGCTGAGGCTTACCAAGAGAATGATGCCGACGATGACCACGCCGACGATCGAGAGAAACACGATTTTCTGAACAGGCTTCCACTTGCCCCACTGGGCCTTCACCTGCTCAAATACTTTCCGAAACCAATCCATATCCCCTCCCACAGGAATGACGGATTCAGAGAATGCTAACGGTCATCCTCTGCCCATCTGGTTTTCTATCCGGCCCCAGGTGGCCTCTCATGGATGCTGTCTAACTGCACGTTACCGTACATTCTGTATCTCCCGATACGCTTGGATTACACGATCGACCACGCTCTTGGTCAGGCTCAGCGCCAGATTGGCCTGGGCCGCTGCGACCGTGACGTCGTGTGCATTAACACTATCCGGATTTACCGTCGCTTGTACAGCTAGGTCCTCGGCGTTGCGTTCGAGATTACTCACATTGTCGAGACTATTGATAAGAAGATCGCCAAAGCTGCCGGGCTCACCCTCACGAGGTGGAGGATCGAGCCGCCCCTGAAAGTGGCGGGGATCGGTTCGTGCCAGTGTGATGTCGTGTCCGCTCGCCGCGCCGGCGCCTAAGTGAATCATCTACCCCTCCCCTATCTCGCGATGTTGATCGCTTGCTGGAACATCTGCTTGGACCCATTGACAACGGCAATGTTTGCCTCGTAACTGCGCGAGGCGGAGATCATATCGACCATCTCAGTAACAATGTTCACGTTGGGCATCTCGACGTAGCCGGCGCGAGGGCCGGTCTTGATCGCGTCGGGATGCTCGGGATCCCACACGAGTCGAAGCTCGCTATCGGAATCCTCTTGCACCTCGACAACGCGCACGCCTTGGCCAACGCCATTTTGAAGCGCGGGCGGCGTGAACGGGCTCTTCCAGTATGGTTCGCTCACGCGCGGGCGCAGGATAACCCGGCTGCGTCGAAAGGGACCGCCGTCGGGTGTTCGCGTTGTCGTGGCGTTTGCGATGTTATTCGAGATAACGTCCTGGCGAAGCCGTTGCGCCGTCAGGCCGGTTGCGGCCGTGTTGATGCTCGTAAACATTCCCATAGCCTACCCCCTGATGACCGTGTTCATGCGCTGGAACTGCTGCGTCACGAGCTGAGTCATCATCGTGTAGCGCAGTTGATTGTTCAGAAAGTTCATGCTCTCTACCTCGATGTCTATGTTGTTGCCGTTGTTGTCGGCAGTGGTGAGGTAGTCGAGTCGTCGCTCGGGCGCGACGTCGCGGTAGTCCACAGATCGTGGCGAGGGAATGTGGCGCGGATGGGTCGTTGCCAACTGCATCGGCTGCGGTGCATCGTCGCTCTCGAGCGCGGCGCGAAGCTGGCTCTCGAAGTTGATGTAGCTTCGCTTGAAGTTGGGTGTGTCGCCGTTGGCGATATTGTCTGCGATCACATCCTGGCGCATCATGGCCACATCCATTCCACGGTGGAGAATGTCGGTCGTTCGACCAAAACTGGTGTTCAAAAACATCGATCGTTCCTCCCTCTTAACATCGGCCAATAGAGGCGCTTCTTAACGGTTGACGACGAAGCACCATGTTGAGCCGATACGGCCCCGGGCGCTACAAGATGTAGCGACTCAGGTCCTGATCCTCCACGACGTCGGTCAAACGCTCCTTCACGTACTCAGGCGTAATCGGAATCTTCTGACCCTTAAGCTCCGGCGCGGTGAAACTCACCTCTTCGAGCAAGAGCTCGAGAATCGTGTGCAGTCGCCGAGCGCCGATATTCTCGGTCTTCGCGTTCACCTCCGCGGCGATATCGCTCAATGCCTTGATTGCCCCTTCGCTGAACTCGAGCTCGACCCCCTCGGTCTTCATAAGCTCAACGTATTGCGTGATCAGCGCATTTCGCGGCTGGGTGAGAATGCGCCGGAAGTCTTCACTGCCGAGCGACGCAAGCTCTACTCGTAATGGGAAACGCCCCTGCAGCTCCGGAATCAGGTCGCTCGGCTTACTCATGTGAAAGGCGCCGGCGGCGATAAAGAGGATGTGCGAGGTGTCGACCATGCCGAACTTCGTGTTCACCGTCGATCCTTCTACGATCGGAAGGATGTCGCGCTGGACGCCTTCACGGCTGACATCGGCGCCGCTCCGTGACTCCTTTGCGGCAATCTTGTCGATCTCATCGATAAAGATGATGCCGCTCTGCTCGGCGCGCTCGCGCGCAAGCTCGTTGACTTGATCCTGATCTACGAGTTTCTCCATCTCTTCCTGCATGAGGATCTCACGGGCGCGCGCGATTGTCGTTCGCTTCTTTTTCTTACCCTTGCCCAGGATCCCACCGAGGTTTCCGAGGTTCATCTCTTCGAAGTTGGTGCCCGAAAAGATCTCAATTGCCGGAAACTGCGACGAGCTGACCTGAATCTCGACCTCTTTATCCTCGAGCTTTCCGGCCCGCAGACGCTCCCGAAACTTCTCGCGCGTTCCGCCCTCGGAGTGTTGCTCCTCGGGAGGAGTAAACCCGGCCTGCTGCTTCGCGGGCTTGTTGATACCTGGAAGCAACAGATCAAGCAGTTGCTCCTCACTCCGCTTCTCGGCCTCTTCTTTGACCCGTCC
>JBMCTC010000184.1:0-6562 GCA_048624115.1 Spirochaetota bacterium | reverse complement strand
GTCTGATGCGGATGACTTCTCCTCAATCCAGCTACGGTTCAGCCGGAAGGTCACCTTGACCCCACTCGGATTCTCCTCGGCATCGAAGAAGAAACCGCGCTTCTCGTTCACCGGAGGAGAGATGTTCATCGCGAGAATCGGAATCTGCGTCTCGACCGTGTGCTCACGCCGTTTGCCGATGTTCAGATCGCCAAGCGAGAAGCCCTCAGGCACGGTATCAATCACATGCAAATTGTGAGTCTTCCAGACAAAGCGTACGTTCTGGCCTCGATCCGAGCTCGAAACGGCAATCGAGAGATCGATCCTGTCGCTGATCCCGTTGTGCTCGATCTCGATCTTGGTTGGAAATCGATGGTCGAGCCCGGCCATTTGACCCAAGACACGAAAGAGCTCCTCGGCCTTGGCCTGCACCAATCGCGCCTTGACCTCGAGCAGTTGCTGAATCTCTGTGGAGTACGTCTCGAGCTGCTTCACGCGTAGTTGGTCTCGAACGATGCTTGCAACCTCGTTGTCAAACCCGCGCTCCACCAAATCATCGAATGTCTGGTCGGCATCGACCGGCTGATCTTCCATAGCCCCTCGGAAAGAAGGTGCGGAGAACGCCGCCTCATGTCAACAAGAGGACACGGCGCAGCGCGCGTGGCGTCTCAAGCTCTAGAGAGCGTAGCTTGCGGCGATATACACCACGTAGAGCACGAGCAGAGCAACACCCCAGGTCCTCGTGACGAGGGATGCTTTGCGCAGGGTGACTCCACGAAACACAAACGTCATCACGAGCATCGCGGGAAACTGCAGGGCAAAGAAGATGGTCGGAACAGCCAGACCACCCGCCGTCACCGCCGCAGACGCGCCAACGACAAAGAGCACGTTCAGAATGTTCGCACCAATCACATTTCCAACCGCGAGCTCACCGTGACCCTTTCGTGAAGCGGTTATCGCCGTGGTGAGTTCAGGAAGACTCGTGCCAAGGGCAACGAGCGTCGCGGCGATAATGCTCTGCGGAATCCCCGCGCGGCCGGCAACGATCTCTACCGCGGGAATCAAGACTCTCGAGGCAAACACGACAAGCCCAACGCCGAGCGCGAGCAGCAAGATCGGAACGATCACTCCGGGGTGCTCAACTTCCTGCCCCTCCTCGAGTGGCGGCTCGAGTGGCGGCTCGAGCGATACCGCCGCGCCACGCTGCGAGCGTGACTGCCGGATAGACATAACGAGATAGGTGACAAGCATCGCAATAAAGACCAGCCCCACCCATTGCGGAATGCGCCCGACCCAGCCCCCAGCGCCGGCGCCCGCCCGAGCCCCGCCGAGCAGCGAAACAAGCGCGGCAACAACGAGCAGCACCGCCACACCAAACTGAATCCACCCCTGCCGATCGGTAACGTCGCGATGCACAGGCAGCGGCCGAATAAGCGCCGACGCCCCAATGATAAGCGCCGTGTTGCAGATAATCGACCCAACCGCGTTTCCAAGCGCGAGGTCGGGGTTCCCCTGAATCGCCGCAAAAATCGAGACGGCAGCCTCGGGAAGCGTGGTGCCGAGACTCACCACCGTCGCGCCGATTACGACCTTGGGAATCCCGGAACGTAACGAGAGGATAACCGCATTGTCTACGAGTAAGTCTGCGCCCTTCGAGAGAACCGCGAGCGCCGCGGCAATAACAAGGAGAATGGCCGACGTCGGCCAAGCCGAAAGCGTCTCTATAACGAATGCCTGCATACAACCTCCTGGCCGAACACACCTCGGCCGAATAGAAGGTCTTGCAGACACGCGCAAACGCGTAAGGGCGACCGGGCTTTCGCCGTCTTGACGATCGCACAAGCGGCAAAGCCGCCTGCTACTCCCCTTCGCGCACCATGATATCGTATTCCCAATCACTTGACTACATTTGGAGAGGGAGTTGGGCGTCCCGCCGACCGGTCGGAACTCGCGCGTCGCGCGTGCGATCCCTGACCGACCGGCCGCCGTCAGGCCGTCCGGGGCTCCGGGCTCCCGCCCTCCGGTCCGAGCCCTTGCGGCCTCGGACCCGCTTCGCGGCCCCTCCCGTCCTTGACGCGACGTCGCAGTCGACACAACCGCTCTTGCATCGTCACACCCCGCTGCTTCTGGTATCCTCTCCACACAAGGAGCTTCCATGTCAGAACATCGAAACCTCGTTCACCCTCGCGATGAGATCGTGGAGTTTATGCAGCGCATCTACGGCTACGGAATGACTACCACCTCCGGCGGCAACCTCTCGATTCGTGACGACAACGGCGATGTCTGGGTCTCGCCGGCCGGATACGACAAGGGAAGCCTCACGCCGCACGACATTATCTGTGTACATCCCGACGGATCAACCGAGGGCCCTCATCGCCCCTCCTCTGAACTCCCCTTTCACCAGGCCATCTACGAGGCGCGCCCGGAGGTCCGGGCGGTGGTCCACGCGCACCCCCCGGCGCTCGTCGCATTCAGCCTCGCCGGCAAGGTGCCCGACACGCGCATTCTGCCCAAGGCGCGCCTGGTCTGCGGCGACGTAGGCTTTGCACCGTACGAGCTACCGGGAAGCAAGGCGCTTGGCGCCCGGATCGCAGAGGTCTTTGCCAAAGGCTATGACACAGTCGTTCTCGAAAATCACGGCATCGTTTGCTCGGGCAGCTCGCTCTTCGAGGCGTTTCAGCGCTTCGAGACCCTCGACTTCTGCGCGCGACTGAGCATCGAGGCGCGCCGCGTCGGAACGCCCCACGTCCTCTCCGACGAGCAGCTCGGCTTTATCAAGGGCGACTCTCACCTCGTGCCGGAGTTTGATCCTCACCCCGCCACGAGTCACGAGCGCGAACTACGAACCATGATGGTGCGGCTGATCAGGCGCGCCTACGACCAAATGCTCTTCACGAGCACCGAGGGCACCTTCTCCTGTCGCCTCGATGACACATCCATGTTGATTACGCCCTACGGCGTCGACCGAAAGCGAATCACCGCCAAAGACGTGGTGCTCATTCAGGGCGGCAAACGAGAGCGCGGTACAACGCCAAGCCGATCGCTGCTCCTGCATCAGAAAATCTACGAGCGCCACCCGCATGTCGCGGCCGTGCTTATCGCCCATCCGCCAAACGTCATGGCCTTTGGCGTGGCTCACGAGCCGTTTACCACGAGGACCATACCAGAGAGCTACGTAATGCTCCGAGACGTCCCGCTCCTCGCCTACGGAGCACAGTACACCGACCAGGACCACGTCGCCTCGATGATCGGCCTCGCCACACCCTGCGTGATCGTAGAGAACGACTGCACCATCGTCGTCGGCAAGAGCCTGCTCGAAGCATTCGACCGCCTCGAAGTAGCCGAGTTCTCCGCCCGCTCAGTCATCGGCGCCGGAGCAATCGGCCCGGTAGCATCAATCAACAACGATCAGGTAAACGAGCTCAAAGAAGCGTTTGGACTGGAGTAGCGCTGTACGAATGCCGCAGGAGAGAAAGGTGTTCACCGTGTCACGCAGCTTGGGGAAACCGGCCTGATAAGTCCAACTGGCAACGACGTTTGCGCCAGAATCGTCCGCGCGGCGACAGTTGTCGGCCTAAGTCATCTTCCCGGACAAGTTTAGGCAATTTCTATCCCCACGGTCCGTGACACTGCACCCGCATTGACGAATCGGCGAGTGCGGGGGTAGGCTCGGTTGGTTGAGCGAGGATACAAAACAACGAATTGTCGAGGCGGCGCACGGGCGGCTCTTTACCCAAGGGTACGGGGCAACGCGGCTCGAGCAGATTGCTTCGGACGTTGGGATTACAAAGAAGACTCTCTATCTGCACTTTCGGTCGAAGCAAGAGATCATGAGGGCGGCGATCAAATACGGCTCGACGCTCTGGCTTGGGCAGGCGGAACAGATTATCACGAACCCCGAGCGAACGTTTCCGGAGAAGTTTCGTGCGCTCTCGGAGCATGCGGTGCTGACGATGCGCGCTCGCGAACGGGCGTTTGATGAGCCGCTTGGCAAGCGGGTCGGCCAGGCGGAGCTCAAGGAGCTTGCCAATCAGAGCATCCGCAATCGGGTGGTCGGGGTGCTGCGGGTCATGCTCGAGCAGGGTATTGAGCTCGGCCTGCTTCGCGACGACATCGAGGTGGAGCGCACAAGCTACGCATTACTCAACATGGTGACAGGGCTCGCGCAGCTGAGCACGTTTGAGGATGTCCCGTTTAGCGCCTCGCAGCTGCTCTCGGCCTCGCTTCGAATGTTGCGGCGCGGACTCTTGACCGAAGAGGGGCTGGCGACGCTCTCCGACCAGACGGACGACGGAGCGTAAGGGCCCTTCATTCCGCTGCTGTGACATAGACGTTCATTCTTATTGACGACTCTTTCCCAAGCGACTACTTTTGTCATGCACTACACTTTTTTGTCAACAAAGTGTAGTCGAAGGAGTATGCATGTCGAGGTGGATGGTCCGATCGGCAATCCTGATTGGACTGGCGCTGGTGCTGGTCGTGGTGCTCGTACTCGGGCGCAGCAGTGAGCAGAGCGAGCAGCAGGAACTCAGGCTGCCGGTTACCGTCACGGAGCCCGAGCGCAGGACGCTCAGACAGAGTTTCTCGGTCGGTAGCTTTGCCGAGGCGAACACAGTGGTTACGGTCACCCCGAAGGCTTCGGGAGAGATCGTTGCCCTGCCCGCGGTGGTCGGCCGGGAGGTTGCCGTCGGGGATCTCTTGGCGCGGCTTGACGCGGAGCAGTATCAACTCGCCGTGAGTCGCGCGCAGACCGCGTTTGATGCGGCAGAGTCGGCCTACCGACGGGCACAGGATCTCTCCGAGACGGGATCGATGAGCGCGCAGGGGCTCGAGCAGGCTCGCACACAGTTCGAGTCGGCGCAGAGTGGGCTCGACAACGCGCGCATCAATCTTCGTGACACCGAGGTGCGCGCGCCTGTGGCCGGAGAGATCATTCGCGTGCATCGCAGCGTCGGCGAGCTTGCAGGGCCGAGCGTGCCGGTCGTGACCATCGGCGAGACACGTGACCTCGTGGTGAGCGCGCAGGTGCCCGAGCAGTACGCTCGTTTCTTTGTCGACGGAGGGCAGGATATTCCCACGACCGCCGTCTTCCCGGCACTCGATGATCTTTCCTTCGAGGCGAGGGTCGAGGAGCTTTCTCCCTTTGTGGACGCGGCGACTCGGACCTTCGAGGTTACCCTGCGCATTCTCGGTGACACTCGTTACATCTTCCCCGGCATGTTCGTCGAGCTCGAGTTTACCTCGGCTCGGCGTGAGGACGCCTTCTCGCTTCCCATTGAAGCACTCGTAGACGGCCGGCTCTGGTTCGTCGACGAGGAGGGGTACGCGACCTCGCTTGCCCTTGCGCCCGAGTTTGTGACCGAGGCACACATCGTGGTACCCGAGGATCTCGCAGGCCGGGCGTTCGTGGTCGAGGGTCAGAGCTTCCTTCGCGAGGGGGTTCCGGTCCGCGTCGTGAACGAGGCGGTTTCCGAGTGAAGCTCACCGACTTTTCAGTTCGCCATCCGGCGATCATTGGCATTCTCACGCTCGCCGGCGCGGTCTTTGGGCTTTTGGCCGGGAGTGCGCTGAGGCAGGAGGTTCTTCCCGAGTCTTCACTCCCGGTGATTTTTATCACGACGGTCTATCCAGGTGCGGGGCCCGAGGTCGTAGAAGAGCAAGTGACCGATGTCATCGAGCGCGAGCTCGGAACGCTCTCCGGTGTCGAACAGATAACCTCGACATCGACTGCAAACTCGTCGGTCATCCAGGTCGAGTTTGTCTGGGGAGAGGATGCGGCGGCCAAGCTTCCCGAGGTACGCGAGCGACTGACGACCGCACAGCCGGAGCTTCCGGCCGATCTGCCGGCGGCTCCCCGAATCCAGATCGCAAGCGCAAGCGAGCTGCCGATCGCCACCATCGCCGTAGAGAGCGAGATCGACCGATTTGCCCTCTCCCGCTTTCTCGAGGACGAGGTAGTGCCCGCCCTCTCCCAGATCCAGGGCGTCGGCGCGGTGATCCTGAGCGGCGAGTTCGAGCGTGAAGCTCTCGTCGAGTTCTACCCACAACAGCTATACGCGCGCGGGATCGACGCGGTGTCACTCGCTCAGGCGATTGGCGCAAACGGTGCGACCACACCGGCAGGAGAGGCTCGCTTTCAGGGAGACCTGGTTTCGATACGTACCGTGGGCGAGTACGGCTCGCTCGACGAGCTCTCCTCTACGGTGGTTGGCTCCGCCGGCGGCGTACCGGTAACGCTCGGCGAGGTGGCCGAGGTGCGACTCGCCGCGGCCGACCGAGCGACCATTCCTGTTCGAAACGGCCGCGAGGTCATAGCCATCGATGTGACGAAGCGAACCGAGGGCGACACGGTTGCGATAACCGACGCGATTGAAGGGGAGCTCGAGCGCTTCACGCGCGACCGCGCCGGCGCGGTGTCGTTCACGCTGGTCCGCGATCAGCGTCGCGAGGTCGCGACATCGATCGCCTCTGTGCGAAACGCCGCTCTCTTGGGCGGCGCGCTCGCGATCATCGTTGTCTTTTTGTTTCTGCGCGAGATTCGAACAACCACGATTATCGCGATCTCGATACCCGTTTCGGTGTT
>JBMCTC010000183.1:0-6568 GCA_048624115.1 Spirochaetota bacterium | reverse complement strand
GCGAGCGATCAGAGTCAGCAGCGTCGAGCCGAGCCCGCCGGCACCGCAGACTGCGACGGTCGCTTTGGACAGGCGCTCGAGTCCCGGTTCGCCCAGGAGCGCGCGGTGGCGGGTGAATCGATCGGCGTTACTCAACGCGTGGTTCCCTGCTGCGGCCCATCAACCACCGCCTGCCGGCGGAAAGATCGCAACCTGGGTAGTATCGACCTTGGTCGCAAGTCCGTTGATGTGAATGATGTTGTGTCCGTCGAGGAGAATCATCGTTCCCATTCGTAACGACTCGTCCTCTTCCAGGAGCCAGTCGTGAATGTCCTCCCCAACCTCCTCGGAGACCATCTTGATGAGCTCGTCCACCGTCGGGGGCGAATCGACCTCTAACGAAACAGCCGCCACCCCCAGATGCATTCTGAGGGTGGCAAAAAGCTTGACTTCAATAGTCACGAAACAACCTTAGACGAGCTGGAGTTCAGTGAGCTTCTCTTTGGTCGGGCGGCCGGTCGCATCCCAGCCACGCAGGCTGTAGAACTCGGGCAGCATTTCCGGAAGCCGGTGAACCTGACCCTTGTTCGGGCCTTCCTTCGCCGGCTCTTCGAAGAATCGCTTTGGAAGCGTATCGTCTTTAGGATCGATCCCCGCTTCGAGGTTGAACTTGCGCTCCATGTTCCAGATGCGCTCGCCCACCTGCATCATCTCCTCTACGCTCATGTCAAAACCCGTGGCGGCGTTGATCAGTGCGTTGTACTCGGGCGCGCCCAAGCTAAACGAGGTAAAGAGGCAGAGTCCGGCACTGTCGATCACGCCGGTCAGATTCTGGAAGATGATTGCCCAGTTGGCTTTTCCTTCGATTGCCTGCGGATCGATCTTCTCCGGTGCGCCGAGGATCTCGGGCGAGATCAGGTAGGCGCGAACGTGGTCTGCACCACGATTGCCGACCGCGTACTCGAGGCCGTGGCCCTGGACGCCGCGCGGATCGTAGGCTGCGAGTTCCTGCTTTTTGATCGTCATGGAGAGCTCGGGATGTCCGTAGTGCGTGGCAAAGCGGAAGCTTCCCTCGGCAAGCTTGTCACCGATGCCCTCGCGGTATCCGATCTTCTTCAGGTAGTAGAGCAACGCTTCGGTGCTTCCGAAATTGGGCTCCGGACCGTTCTCCAGGTCTTCCTTGGGGATGTACCCCTTCTCCCAGAGCTCCATGAAGCACGAGAGGGTAACGCCGGCGGAGATCGTATCGAGTCCGAGATCATTACAGGTAAAGTTCGCGTCACAGATAGCGTTTAGGTCGTCAATACCCATCATCGCACCAAAGGCCCAACCAGTCTCGTACTCAGGACCCTCGCCCCGTCGGCCGTTTGGCGTCTCGACGTCACGCGCGCACTGAATCGGACACATGTAGCAGCCGCTGTTGCGGATCAGGTAGCCCTTCTCTGCAAGCGCCTCGCCGGAGACCTTCTCGGTTCCCTCGAACATCACGTCCTGGGCATTTCGAGTCGGATACATGCCATTCTGATTGATGATATTGTCGAGCACCTTCGTGCCGAGAGTCGGAAGTCCCTGGCCGGTGATCGGACCATCTTTGAGCATCTTGAGCTGCGTCTTGATTGCAGCCTTGAAATCGTCCTCGTTGACGATCGGAGACTTCTTGCCGCCCCAGGCCACAACCGCCTTGAGGTTCTTGCTGCCCATGACCGCACCAACGCCGCTTCGACCCGCAGCCCGGTGCACCTCGTTCATAATCGAGGCGAAGAGGCCGAGCTTCTCGCCTGCCGGACCGATGCATGCGACGGAGACGCGCTTTTGGCCGCTCTCTGCAGAGAGAATGTCCGTGGTATCCTCTACACGCTTGCCCCAGACGTGGCTCGCATCTTTGAGCTCGACACCCTCTTCGCTTACCTGAAGGTAGACGGGCTTCTCGGACTTGCCCTCGAAGATAACAAGATCGTAACCCGCTTTTTTGAAGTACGCACCCCAGACACCGCCCGAGTTACTCGAGGCAATAGTGCCGGTAAGCGGACTCTTTGTTACCACCATGTAGCGACCGCCGGTTGGCGCGCTCGTGTTGGTCAGCGGCCCGGTTACAAAGATGAGCTTATTTTCGGGGCTGAACGCGTCGATCTTCGGATCGATCTCATTGTAGAGAATCCGAGACCCGAGACCACGTCCACCAACGTACATCTTGGCCAGGTCTAAAGGCGTGTCTTCGGTCTTGATCGAGCCGGTAGACAAATTCACCCGCAGCATCTTACCCATGTAGGACATGTGTCCCTCCTAAGAGATGTGGATTTGTCTCCTTTTCAAAGGTGGGAGGCTTGCCCGTTTCCCGACAAACCCTAACGGCCGAACTCCATAGTCACTCGACGACAGGCAGAAACGGCTCGGAGAGCACCGATAGTATCGCACGAGTATGCGACGCTGTCAAAAAAAACCGAGCACCACGGTCGCGTGCTGAGAATCAGTAGAGGCGCACCGCAGAGGCCTTGAAGCTTGCGTGCAGGCGGGTTCCCGGCTTGATGTCGAGTTGATCCACGGCCGCGTGAGTTACCAGCGACGCAAGCGGAAACCCGCAATCAAGCTCGATACGAACAAGCTCCTCGAGTGGGTCGATGGCTACCACTGCACCTGAGAAGTGGTTCTGCGCGCTCGAGGTTACCGCGCTCGCAGAGAGTATGACGTCATCCATCGGGACGAGCGCCGCCTTGAACTCACCCTCGAGCGCCGGTGCCACAATCGAACCGCCGTGAAAGCGAAAGTGTGCGAGCGAATCACCCTCGTGCTCGAGCACCCCACGGTAGACGTTGTTGCGGTTCTCACCGATCCGGCCCTCGGTCATCGGAAGAACACGGTCGGCAACCCGGTAGGCGGTTGCCAGATTGTGCGTACTGAGAAGCACGGCGACACCTTGATCGCGCGCCTGTGCCACGGCAGCTTCAATAATGCGAACGCTCTCCGGGTCGATGTTGCTCGTCGGCTCGTCCAACAAAATCAATGCCGGCGAAAGCGCCAACGCTCTTGCGATCGCCAACCGCTGCCGTTCGCCACCGGAGAGCGCGTGCCCCTGTCGCTCGGCGAGGTGCGAAATCCCCACCGCCGCAAGGCTGGCGCTAATCCGACTCGCCCGGGCCGCCTTTGCAACGCCTCGCACGTGAAGCGCGTACGCCACGTTGGCGGAAACCGACTCGCGAAAGATGTACGGCTTCTGATGCACGTAGACGCTCTTCTCGCGAAGTGCCTGCCTGCCGCCGGCGCTCCGTGCATCGAGCCCGGCAAAGAGCACCTGCCCCGCGGTTGGCCCGAGCAGGGCGTTTATGAGCTTGAAGAGCGTGGTTTTCCCGCACCCGTTTGGACCGATGACGGCGGTAATAGTCCCCTCCTCAACCTCGAGTGATCTCACGTCCACCACTTGCGGACCGCCGTAGTCAAACTTCAGGTCGCGTAGCTCGAGCAGGCGGACGTTCGGATTAGCGCGCTGCACGGTGCACCGTCCAGTTCAGCGCGAAGTTGACGCCAAAGGCTACGACCAGCAGCAAGATTCCGATCGCCAGAGCGAGTGAGAACGCGCCGCGCTGTGTCTCGAGGGCAAGCGCGGTGGTCATCGTCCTTGTGTAGTTTCTGATGTTGCCACCCAACATCATCGAGACGCCCACCTCGCCGATCAATCGACCAAAGGCCGAGAGCACCGCCGAGGCGATTGCAACCCGTGCCTCGAGAAGCGTCTTCCAGACCAGCTGCGCTTTCGAACATCCAAGCGTTACCAGCGTCTCGCGCAGCTCCTGCTCGATGCCATAGACCGCTCCGTAGACAAGCGACGTCACGATGGGAAAGGCGAGCACGGTCTGCCCGATGATGATTGCCCGGGGCGTGAAGAGAAGCCCGAGAGTACCGAGCGGTCCCGACCGGCTGATTATGGTGTAGACGAGCAGACCTACAACGACGGTTGGAATCGCCATGAGCGTGTTCAAGATCGAGACGAGAACGCGCGTGCGCTCTTTCTTGCGAAACGCGAGGATGATGCCTGCCGGTATGCTGAGCAGTGAGGTCAGGAAGGTAGAGATGAGCGAGAACCGAATGCTGTTGAGCGTGATACCCAAGAGCTCCCGGTCGAGGTTGATGATTAGCCCAACCGCTTCACGAAACACCTCGCCCATCTCGTTCCTCTATCAATCCGCGTCGGGAGTAAAGAGCGATTCGCCCTCTACCCTGTAGTTCCCGATAATCTGCTGGCCCTCGTCGCTGACGAAGTAGGCGATCAGGTCTTGTGCAAGGTCGATTTGCGCTTCCGGATGCCGGTCGGGACTCACGGCGATCGCGGCGTACGGATTAAAGAGAAGCGGATCTCCTTCTACCAACACACCCATATCGATGTCGCCTCGATATGCGAGGTAGGTGCCGCGATCGGTAAGCGTGTAGGCGAGTTCGTTGTTGGCAATTGTGATAACCGCGCCCATGCCCTGGCCGGCCTCGCGATACCAACTGCCCTCCGGCGAGATGCCGGCCTTGTCCCAAATGGCCAGTTCCTTATTATGGGTGCCGCTGTTGTCCCCCCGGGAGATAAAGAGCGACTCACTCTCTGCGATTGCCTCGAACGCGGCGGCAACATCCGCGGTTCCGGCGATCCCTGCAGGATCACTTTCAGAACCGAGGATCACAAAGTCGTTGTACATAAAGCCAACGCGCCCCACGCCGTAGCCCTCCCGAACGAACTGTTCTTCGAGCTCAGGCGCGTGCACCATTAGAACGTCTACATCGCCGTTCCGTCCGAGCTCGAGAGCAGCCCCGGTGCCGACGGCAATTACATCGACAATCACGTTGTTCGCCCGTTCAAACGGCGGCAAGAGTTCGGCGAGAAGGCCCGAACTCTCGGTGCTCGTGGTCGTTGCAAGCCTGAGACGTGTGCGTTCCTCGACAACACCGCCGCCGGACGCCGCAACTGCGATCAATACCAAGAGAAGAAGCACAAAGAGAGCACGATTCATCAGTACCTGCGCCGATATGTCCGGAAAAATATGCCGCAATGAGATCCCTCGTCGGGCGACATAGTAAGGCTAAATCGTCGAAATGTCACTGTCCTTGGTGATTGTGCCGCCTACCTCCACGCGGCAGAACGCGACGTGCCCCTGAATCTCGCAGTCGGAGCGCAGGATCGAGCACTCGGGATAGCACTTCTTTTGGGTCGATGTAACGACGAGCTTGGCATCCCCAATTGAAAGCCGCGATCCCGCTGCAAGCGCACCAGGATCAAAGCCGGCAACTGCGATGTTCTCTCGGAATCGCGGGTAACAGAGGCCGGGGGTCACATCTGATCGGACGCGCTTCTTTGCCTCCTGCGCAAAGAGCACGAGCTGCCGGTCACCCGGTCCGCCGTGCGCGTCACCCTCGATGCCCCAATTCGGGAGTAGCAGCGCCGATTCTACACTCGTGCGCGGCCGGCCTCTCTCTGGGGCAATAGAAATGCTTGCAATCTTGCCAATCACTCGCTTTAGTAAACCATGACATTTCAATTGACGGCAACAACTTCTCCTGCTACCATCCATTGCCAACCGAAATGATCCATTTTATGACCGGGCGGCGCTTGGGAGCCGCAATACAACTATGATCCCCCTGCCGGAAGCGCTTTCGCTTCTCGACGAGCAACTCCAAACGCTCCCCACTGAACGTGTTCCTCTCGCAGAGGCGCTTGGCCGCTATCTCGCGCAGCCGCTTCGCGCACGATTTGCACTCCCTCCGTTCTCAAAGTCCGCCATGGACGGCTTCGCCGTGCGAAAGGCAGATCTCGATTCCGGAATGACCGAGTTCAGGATTCTCGAAACCGTCGCCGCAGGGGCGGTGCCGAGTCAGGCGGTCGCCACCGGCACCGCCACGCAGATCATGACCGGCGCACCTATCCCCAAAGGTGCCGACTGGGTGGTTCGGGTCGAGTACTCCGAGCTCTCGGGGGATCAAGTTCGTTTCACCGACACCGAAAAGTCGAGCAACATTATCGAACGGGGAGAGAACGCAGCAGCCGGTGCAGAAGTACTCTCGGCACCACGCAGACTGCGTCCGAGCGATATCGGGGTGGCAGCGTCTGTGGGCTACGGATCGGTCGAAGTGTTTGTGCGACCGACAATCGCGATCATCTCCACCGGCGACGAGCTCGTCGAACCCACAAGTATTCCGGGATCCATCACGGGCGCCGCCGGTGCATCCGCCGCTTCAGGCAGCGCGTCGGCGCCCCCCGCTTCCGGCACCATCTTTAACAGTAACTCCTACCAGCTCTACGCCCACGCACTTCGCGCTGGGTTTGCTCCTGAGTATTTTGGCATTGTCGCCGACACTCCCGAGGCTCTCGCCAAGACCCTCGAGAAAGCATTCGCGGACGCCCAGATTGTGGCGCTGAGCGGCGGAGTGAGCAAGGGCAACTACGACTACGTGCCCGACGTACTCCGTGAGTTCGGCGTAGAGACCATCTTTCATCGTGTGGCGATGAAGCCCGGCCGCCCGACGTTCTTTGGCGTCCGCGATCGGGACGCCGCGGCGACCGGAAGCAGCACCGCCCCGGGAAGCAGCACCGCCCCGGGAAGCAGCACCGCCCCGG
>JBMCTC010000182.1:0-6597 GCA_048624115.1 Spirochaetota bacterium | reverse complement strand
CGAGAAACGATGTCATCCGTTGAATGGTGTGGCTCCCGCCGACTGAGTGAGTAAGCCAGGATGCGCGGGAGATGAAAGCGAGCGTCACTACCATGTGTATTCCTTATCGACCATCCAAAACGGGATTATGAGTCGCATTGAGTTTATCATTTGAACTCGATATCCTCCAAACATGGCTCCACTCAGGCCACAAGCGGTCTCAGTCGCAGAGATTACACGACTCATCAAAAGCGAACTCGAAGATCGGTTTCCACTCGTCGCGGTCGAGGGAGAGCTTTCAAATGTCCGACCGAGTTCGACGGGACACGTCTACTTCACCCTCAAAGACGAGGACGCGTCGATCAGCGCGGTTCTCTTTCGCGGTCGAGCTTCCGGCGTGCCGTTTGTCCCCGAAGACGGCCAGCAGGTCGTTGTCTACGGCAGCGTCGGCGTGTATGCCAAGCGCGGAACGTATCAAATCATCGTGGAGCGTATGGAGCTCGCCGGAGAGGGGCGGATTCTCGCGATGCTCGAGCAGCGCAAGCGCGCGCTCGCAGCTGAGGGGCTCTTTGACGAAGACCGGAAACGGCGAATTCCGGCTCTCCCCAACCGAGTCGTGGTCGTAACAAGCCCGACAGGCGCAGCCTTGAGAGACATCATGCAAGTCCTGCGTCGCAGGAATGCAGGCGTGAGTGTAGTGATCTGTCCGTCGCCGGTACAAGGTGATGAAGCCGGCGCCCGGATTGCGAGGATGATTGAGATCGCGAGTACGCACCGCCTCGGAGACGTCATGATCGTTACTCGCGGCGGTGGTTCGATCGAAGACCTCCTTCCTTTCAGCGAGGAGTCCGTCGTGCGGGCGATTGCCGCGAGCGCAATCCCGGTTATCAGCGCGGTGGGGCATGAGATAGACTGGGCGCTCTCCGACTTTGCCGCCGACGTACGCGCTCCAACGCCCTCGGCGGCCGCCGAACTCGTCTCGGCCAATCGCCTCGAGGTTGCCGAGTGGATTCGCCAAACTGGTCGAAGCATCGTCGCGAGCTTTTTGGAGCGCTATCAGAGCTCGAAGCTGCTGCTTCGCCAATTCTCCTCGCAGGAGCTTTACCGCAGCTATCTGCTGCTCGCTCAGCCGACGCTGCAAGAGTTTGATAGGCTCAAGGACGATATTCGACTCGCCATGAAGGAACGGCTCGAAGCGGTCTCGCACCGATTTCGACTCGTAGAAGACAGACTCAAGACGCTCTCACCGTATCAAATTCTCGAGCGAGGGTACGCCATTGCACGAAATGAATCGGGCAAGGTCATCCGTAGGGCCGACGCCGCAAAACCAGGAACACTACTACACTTGCAGCTCTACCAGGGGTCTCTGCTCACCCGGGTAGAACAGCAGCAAGACGAGGAGTCACATGAAAAGCTTCGAAGAACGCCTGCAGCGACTCGAAGAGATTAGTGAACAGATTCGAGGCGGAACGGTTCCACTCGAAGATGCCGTTGCTCTATTCGAAGAGGGCGTCAAACTGGCGAAGGGCCTCGATAAGGATTTGAGCTCCATTGATCGAAAGATCGAAAAACTGATCAACGAGCCAACGGAAGAGGGTGAAAAACCGGTTTTGGAGCTCTTTCCAGAGCTCGACTTACAGTCCGAGTAATCTGCGACCGACTACTCACCACGCTCGATTCGCCTCTCGAGGGCCGGCGAGAATTCGAGACGATCACCAACGGCAATGCCTCGCTCTTCAAACGCACCTTGATTCACCTCGAGGGCGTAGCGCGCAGGCAGTCTCGAAGGAACAGGAACCGTAGAGAGCGGCTGCATGTCGTACATCTCTCGGATAATCCGGTCTGCGTCGATGTAGGCAATTGAGAGCGGTAGGAGCGTGTCCTTCATCCAGAATGAACGACGCTCGCTCGACTCAAATACAAAGAGCATACCCGCATCGGGCGCGAGCTCAGCGCGCTCCATGAGACCGCGCGCACGAGTCGCCGGCGTATCGACGACTTCAACCGAGAACGAGGACGATCCGATTGTGAGTTGGTACGTGACGGTGTCTTGGCTGCAGCCGGCCGCGGTGACAAGCACGAGAGCAACCAAGAGAGCCACATGACGCCAAGTGATCATAGCTCCTCCAGAAATTGTTCGCGAGTGACCTCTTCGAGCGATCGCTCGAGAACACCCTCCGCGACGATTCGTGCAAAAATCTCCGAGTCAATATATTTGACCGAGAGCGGGCGCTCGAGCCGCAGAGTCGTTCTGTCGTCTTCCCAAACGGCTGTCTCCGGATCGAGCGAATCGGGTTCGCCATACTGCGCGACCAGAGACTCGTAGACCGAGAAGTAGCCAAGTCGCTCCTGATTCAGAACGAGGGTGATGATGTACAGTTCGTCGTCTTCGAACTGGAAGAGGGCTGAATCGACAAATGAACGCCCTTGCGCTTGGATTACCGGCTCATTCCCAGCTGGAGAAAACGAGACATCCGGCTCACCACGGTACGCGAAGTACGCGTCTGATCTGAGGGACTCCTGCGAAGCGCTCAGGCTCATTCCCAACTCGATGTCGGAGAAGCCACGCTGAATCGGCGTGTTGGTCGATTGGGCGGCCACTGTTCCAGAGGCCAAAAGCAGCACCGCCGCCGCGATGTATCTCATTACTATTACTATCGTCACATCTCGCCGGAGTGTACACTCTCGGCTATACTGAACAGGTGAACTTGTACCGAAACCATACGCGCCTCGCCTTCGCCCTACTCGCACTCATCATCTTTGTGTCGTCGTGCGTGGTTATTCCGACTGGGACTCAGACCTCGAGTCGCGGAGAGTCAGGCTCCATCGCGACTGTACCTGGATCGCCGACACCGGACTCGCCGAGACCGGCGTCACTCGAGATCACAAGCGATCCCGAGGATGCAACCGTCTTCCTCGGTTTCAGGCGCGTCGGCCGAACACCCCTAACCCTCACCGATCTCGAGCCTGGCCGCTATCTCGTTCGTCTCGAGAAGGAGGGCTTCTATCCCGAGGAACGAGCGATCTCGCTCGGCCGCGGCGAGTCGCTCGTGCTCGACATCGAACTCGAACAGATCACGGGCTTCCTGAGCGTCGAGTCAAACGTCGACAATCCCGTCATCATTGTGGACGGAACCACGTACACCAAGGATTTTATCGAACTACCGATCGGCAGCTACCGGGTTCGGATCCGCAGCTTTGGCTACCGAGACCTCGTTGCGGCAATCGAGATCGAGCCTGAACGACAGACACGGCTTGAGATCGAACTCCTTCCTGCACCGTTTGAAATCTCGGAGCTTCGTGTCACCCGCGCGCGGTTCAATCCCGAGAATCCGGGCATCCTCGGACGCACCGGCGTGACGTTTGAGGTTTCTGCGCCAGGAGAAGGTGTTCTCCTGATTACCGACGAGCAAGGCCGAGTCGTGGAGGAGATTCCGATGGGGCCGTTCGAGACGTGGGAGCAGCGAGTCACCTGGGACGGCCGAGACGCCTCCGGCAAGGCGCTCGGACGAGGCTCCTACTCGATCACGCTCGAGGCGACGGGTCGCGACGGGCTGCGCGGAAAGCAACGCGCGAACCTCGAGATCGACCCGTCACTTATCGTGAACTATCGCTCGGCCTGGGGTGGTTTCCCCGGGCTATCGTTCGTCCCGACCCCCTCCTCGTTGCCCGCGACCACGTTCCAACTGACCGCCCAGGGAGCTGGCACGTTGGCCGGACCGCCCCACGGTCTCCCGCGTCGATACCCGATTCGCTTCGGGCTGAGGGTGGGCCTTGGGACCGGACTCGAGCTTGGGGCGCACGGTGGCCTCGTTCCGACGGAAGACACGACCGACACGCGATGGAATGTCGGCGGATCGCTTCTCTACGGAAACTCACTTCCAACCTCAGGGGTGGTTGGCATTCACCTCGGCGGGGTGGTAAGCGGGACCTACGAGAGTTCAAGCATCTCCGGCAGCTTCGCCTCACCCGACACGTTCGGCAGTCGCGGTGGCGTTGGAATCGCACTCCCGGTTATGGTTCGAGTTAATGGATTTTCGGCACTCGTTTCACCAGGGTATCGCCTGGCACCGGCTCCTATCTCGTACGATGCATCGCCGACGCCTAACGAGTGGACGCACTATGGTGTTCTCCGAGCTGGAGTCTTGTACGACGTCTCCGGCTTTACGGTTGGATTGAGCGGCGTTGCGAAGAGTAGACTCGACGATCCCTTTGGCGTTGTACCGGTCCACGCAGGACTCGATCTCTCCTATGTGATTCCAGGTTCACCGGTCGCACTATCGTTTCTCACCGCGGTCGAGTGGTCGGGAGTCCACGCAGTCTCCAGAGCGGTGTAGGCGTCGGCCTCCTCTTCTAAACGCTCTGGAATCTCTGCGAGGCGGACTACATTCGAAGATAAATGATGACCAGCACTCCAAAAGCCAGCAGCATCATAACGATGGCGAGTGGCCACACCCACCCCGGCGTTTGCTTTTTTCCGGCTTGTGTAAAGCTTCCGAACGGAATCTGCTCGAGGCCCGAGCGCCCTCCCGCTCCTCCGGCGTACCCACAGTTGGGACAGCCGCGCACGAAGTCGCGGCCATCGCCCACATAGTCGCACATGGGGCACCGCACCGCTTCGAAGAACTTGCCACAATGCGGGCAGACACGCGCGTTGGGTCGAACCTCTTTGTGACAGTGCTCGCAGAAGAATCTACTGCGCTTCATTCACCAAACACGGAGGCCAGAGGGACTCGAGCAACCAGAAACTCCTCCCATACCCCGGCGGAGGCGTTTCCAGTTGCGACGTTTGCGTTAAGAGAGAGGAACTCGGCGCCGAGCGACTCCTCAATAAACGGTCGCCACAGTTGTGCTTCCAAGAAGAACTCACTGCTCACGGTGTTGCCAACCACGATCGGATCACTACGCGTGGGTGTCCAGAGGTAGACAAAACCATTGGCCATTCCCGCGGGAATCTCGATCGTAGCAACCGGGACCGTCGCGTCGGTCTCATAGAGATAGAGGAAAAGTGAGGTTTGCTCGCTGAACACGGAATAGGCCGAGACGGCCAGAAAGAGCTCTTCGCGATCGGCGTACCCCTTGATCCACTCGATGTCGGTGCCACCCTTTCGCCAGACAAGGCTATCGGTCAGGTCGAGGGTTTCGCGACCTTCACCGAGATCGACAAAACTCGCCAACGGTTGTCGATTCGCAGCGCGGGCAATGGTCGCATCTCGCCCAACCCAGTCGAGATACTGGTTGTCTATTCGCGGAAGCGCGAGTAACTGGTCGAACGACGAAGCTTGCAGTGATTCATTGAGTACGAGATGCCGCTCTTCGACGGCGACGTAGGTTCGGCTCGCGCGCGATCGCGTTAGCTCGCCGAGTCGCTCGGTCGTGAACTCAAACGTAGAGAGAGCGAAGCTCCCCCTCTCGAAAGCAAAACCCAAAACGGATCCTTCCGGGTCGAACGGGAGTAATCCGCGTGGAGGGACCTGCCGATACGACGCTTCAGGCGTGATTGACGCATTCTCGGCTTGATCGAGCACGTAGAGCGTCTGCGACGTTAGGTTCCTCAAGAACGTCTGGCTGCTTCGAGCCTCTTGGGCCCCGAGGACCGCGGACAAAAGCAGCAGGACGATCCCGATGGTGTGTCTCATACTTCCACTATCGGCCATACCTGTCCTCCGGTTCACTTTTTGCGGATTACGAGAATTGTCAGGTCATCTTCCTGCCTCTCGCAGAGCAATCCATCAAAGTAGAGGTACTCCTCTGCCGGATCCTTCGCGTCGGGCCTATCCTCCAGCTTGACTGGATGCGCAAAGAAACGAGAGTATGCGGAGAACCGCTCCTTGAGGAAGTCGTGGATCTTCTTGTCAATCCGGACCGGTTCGACAGAAATCCCACGGGGGGCCGGTTCGAGGCGCCACACCTGCTCTGCGGCCACCACCGCGGTAACCGCACTCTCTCCGGTAGCCGGAAGGCCCCGGTAGTCAAAAACGAGCTTTTCCTCTGGGTCGGAAGGCTGGAAGCGCCGCAACTCGTAGGAACCTCCCGCGACCGCCTGAGCGAGTACGGTGTTCATCCGGTCAGTCGAGAACTCCTCTTTGATGTCATGGTTCTTCGCATCATAGCCAATTGTCTCTGAGAACGGCTCACCTACCCCTTCTCGGAGCGCTTTAGCTTCATCGTCTGTGAACAACCGTCTTCGACGCTGACCCTCGGCAGGATCGTACTCCTGTTCTCGCATGAACCGAGCCGACTCTTCGATACCGTCGGTCGCGAGGATCATGATGTCTCCTGAGGAGAGGACAAACGGAAACTGCTTGTAGGTTATTCCCGGCATCATTCCGGTAGCTGGGGCCCCCTCGAGTTTGTGCTCCTCTACGCGGCCGAGTGCTCTTCGATAGAAGCGCTGCTCGACATCGCCGGCATGGGAGACGGTGATACTTCCGCTCTCGCCGTCAATTACACCGACGGTGAGCGCTGCAAACATGCCGTAGAACCCCCGTCGTTCAAGCAACATGTTCACGTCCGATACAAAACCTGTAAGGTCGGGCTTTCCAGTCCGTTTCCACTCGGTCAAGCGATTCTCGAACATGGTTGCAACCTCTACCATCATAAAGGCCGCACGAACAC
>JBMCTC010000181.1:0-6664 GCA_048624115.1 Spirochaetota bacterium | reverse complement strand
CCGATGATCGTGACAAAATCGCCCTCGTTTACCGTGAGGTTCACGCGACGGACCGCCACATTCTCGTTTGGTGTCCCTGGATGAAAGACCTTGCTCAGCTCTTCGAGGCGAATCATGCGCCCTCCCGGAGTGTTGTGGCCCGCTTCTTCTTTCGCATTTGGGTGGCTATGAGCGAGGCGATAATCAACAGGCCGGTGATGAGCCTGAGATCGTTCGGGGTGAGGTTGATGTAGTAGCCGTAGTAGCGGCCGAGGAACATGATGCCGCGAAAGGCGATCGAGCCGAGGATGACCCGGAGGGTAAGCACGCCGATCCGGTTGGACCGGAGGATGAACTCGCCCATCATGACCGAAGCAAGTCCGGCGATGATAATTCCCTGGCCCAGGTTTACATCGGCAAAGCCCTGGTACTGCGCGACGAACGCGCCCGAAGTCGCGACAAGCGCGTTTGAAAATCCAACCCCGATGAGCTTCAGCAGCGCTGGGTTGACGCCCTGCGTCACGACCATCTGTTGGTTGTTGCCCATCGCGCCGAGCGTCAAACCGAGATCAGTCTTGAAGAACAGGTCGAGGAGCACTTTCACGACCGCGGTCAAGAGCACGAAGAAGAGCAGAAGCGCCCACTCGGTCGGGAGAGAATCGACCCAATCCGCAAAGATGCTGAGCATCGTTTCCCGGCGCAGGAGTGGAAGATTTGGTCGGTTGCCGAGGACGCGAATGTTGATTGACCAGAGCATGGTCATTGTCAGAATACCCGCGAGCAGATTCGGCACTTTGAGCTTGTTGTGGATCGTGGCGGTGATCATGCCTGCTATGCCGCCGGCAACAAACGAGAGCAGCAGCGCGATAAACAGCGGAATCCCGCTGGTGATCGAGATCGCCATCACGGCCGCGCCCAGCGGGAACGAGCCGTCTACCGTCAAATCGGGAAAATCGAGAATCCGAAAGGTAATAAAAACGCCAAGCGCCATGGTGCTGTAGACCAGACCCTCGACCAGAATTCCATTAATCATCTGTTACTCGTGCCCTGGGCGGGCGAAAAGAAAAAGGCCACCGGGTAACTCCCGGCGGCCGGACTACAGCTCGCGCCGGCTACTGCCGCCGCATCGCCCCGTTTTCGACGACTTGATCAGCAGCCTCGATGATGGCGTCGGGGATGACAATGCCGAGACGTTCGGCAACATCGAGGTTGATGTGCAACACAAGATCGTCGGCGTCGGTCAGGTACTGCACGGGAATCTCGTTTGGATCCGCGCCCTCGAGGATCTCTGCGATAAGGGCGCCGGTTGCTCGGCCCATGGTGTAGTAATCAAAGCCGTATGCACCGATAACGTCTTGCTCTTCGGCGGAGCTCGGGTCCGCGGTCATGACCGGAACGCCCGCTGCGTTTGCAACCTCGGTAAGGGCGGCAAGCGCGGAGACAACCGTGTTGTCGGTACTCATGTAGAAGATGTCCACGCGGTCGACGATGCTCTCGGTAGCCTGTCGCACCTCAGCGGTGTTTGTGACTGTCGTCGTAAGGAACTCGACCCCGATCTCTTCAGCAGCCTCGGCGGCCATTTCAGCGAGAACAACCGCATTCGCCTCACCTGACGAGTAGACGTGACCGATCGCGCTCACGCCGTCGAGTTGTCCGATGAGTCCAATTTGCTCGCGAACCGGTGTCAGGTCGGAGTAGCCGGTGACGTTGCCGCCGTCACCCTCGAGACTCGGGACAATTCCAGCGCCAACGGGGTCGGTCACCGCGGTGTAGACGACAGGAATGTCGGTGATGGCATTCACAAGCGCCTGGGCCGTAGGAGTCGCAATTCCGACGGCGACGTCGACACGATCGTTGCGGAACTTCGTGGCGATTTGGTTTGCCGTCGAGATGTCCCCGTTCGCGCTCTGGACGTCAAAAACGATGTCGGTGTACCCAAGTTCGGCGAGTTCGTCCTTGATTCCTTGCTCAACCGCGTCGAGAGCAGGATGGGAGACAATTTTCGAGATTCCGATCCGAATCGTCTCTTCCTGCGTGCCCGTGGCAAATGCTGCCGCCGCGATGAGCAAAACCACAAAGACTGTAAACAGCTTCCTCATATATTCCTCCTTGCGAATAGGTCGTCACCCTACCGCGAGTGCATGAAGTTGTAAAGCGTCGGCATGAATATACACGTTTCCACCGACTTATTGCCCACTGCGGGGCGAAGCCGGTATAAGTATACTCATTCGACTAATCTGGAGTCTGTATCAATCACAACCCACAGGGCACCAACGCGCGCGAGATCCTGATTCTTTTTTCGGGACAGGCAATAGCCGCAACCGCAGTCATACTCATCAAGGTCAATCAGTTTCACCCATTCGCGCTTGCCGCGTACCGGCTGCTTTTTGCAGTTGTGGTGCTGAGTCCGCTCTATCTCCGTGATCTGCGGAGACTCGGTCTCAGACTCAACTGGCAGCTCGTTCGTCCCTCTATCTTGCCGGGCGCCTTCCTCGCGGTTCACTTCATGAGCTGGAACATTGGAGCCCGAAACACGGTTGCCGCAAACGCGAGCCTGATTGTAAACATGCTTCCGGTGTTTCTGCCGATTGTCTTGCTCGCACTGACCCGAGAAAAGCCTCGGTGGTACGAACTCGTCGCAACTGCCATCGCGCTCAGCGGTCTGCTCGTCCTTGGTATTCCAAGCTTCCAGGGAAGCCGGGCAACGCTCCTCGGAGACGTGGTGAGCTTCGCCTCTATGCTCTTCCTCGCCTGCTATCTGGCCTTTGGTCGACGAAACCGGCAATCACCGAGCCTGTGGCTCTACGTTACGCCCGTCTACCTGGTCGCCGGTTTACTCGCCTTGATTACGACGGTGGTTGCCGGCGTGCGCATCGGTACGGATTTCTCCACCACAAACGTGCTTACGCTCGCGGGAATCGTACTCGGTCCGACGGTGCTCGGCCACTCTGCCGTCAACTTCGGCATGCGGCGCCTACCCTCGCAGTTGGTAGCATTGAGCCAGGTCACCCAACCCGTGTGGGCAGGAACCCTCGCCTATCTGTTACTCGACGAAGTGCCACATCCCTTTATCGCAATCGCCGCGGTGGCGATTATCGCGGGAATCGTGATCACGATTCGGGGCCATGCGCGTGATCGGCGAGCTGCGAACCAAACTGCCCATGACGATACTTGATGAAATCAATCGAGTATATTAAGTTTTGGTCGGAGGTTTACGATGTGGGAAGCGATCACCGGGCCGTGGCCCTGGTATGTCTCTGGGCCGCTTTTGGGGCTCATGGTCCCGATACTGCTGATTGTCGGCAACAAGACCTTTGGTATCTCATCAACCTTTCGTCACGTGTGCGCGGCAATCCTGCCGGCACGCGCCAAGTACTTCCAGTATAGTTGGCGAGAGTCGAGCTGGAATCTCTTCTTGGCGTTGGGCGTCATTATCGGTGGCGCGATAGCCGTGCTCTTTCTCGGCGGCGATCGTCCTCCCGATCTCTCTCCGGCAACAATGCAGCTATTGGAAACGTGGGAGATTGGCGCGCCACAGGCGCTTCAACCTCGCGAGATCTTTCGCTTTCCGAATGCATTGAGCGCGCGCTCACTGATCTCGCTGATCGCAGGTGGATTCCTCGTTGGGTTTGGTACCCGATACGCCAATGGCTGCACCTCGGGCCATGCCATTATGGGGTTGTCGATGCTGAACGTCGGTAGTCTGGTCGCGACGATCGGCTTCTTCGCCGGCGGCCTCCTCGTATCCAACTTCGTGCTACCATGGGTACTCGCCTTATGACGTACGCTGATCAACAGACGCCTCAACATCAGGAAAACCCTCGACTAACTCTTGGGCAGGCGCTCGTCTACACGCTCATCGGGATGTACTTTGGCATCGTTCTGGTCAAGGCAGAGGTCGTTTCCTGGTTTCGAATTCAGGAAATGTTCCACTTCCAGAGCATCCACATGTATGGAATTATCGGGCTCGCGGTAGTCACCGGAGCACTGAGTCTCTTCTTGCTCAAGGCGTTCAAGGCAAAATCTGCGCTCGGCGTAGAGATCGCTCCAACCGGCAAGCCATTCAACAAGATTGGAAACCCTGTGGGTGGGTTGATTTTTGGATTCGGGTGGGCGCTCACCGGCGCGTGCCCAGGTCCACTCTACGCCTTGCTCGGGGGCGGCTACTTGCCAATCATCATGGCGGTGATCAGCGCCTTTCTCGGCGTCATCACTTACGGATACTTGCGTCCGCGGCTGCCGCATTAATGAGCGCATCGGGGATAGATGCGCTTGCGCTTGTCCCACGTTGCTCGTAGAGTATGCGTGTGGTTGGTAAGAACAAGACCCCGCAGATGGTTCTGAGCGCGCTCAGACAAATCATCCGCGCAATGGATATTCGGTCTCGATATCTAGCCAAAACTGTGGGACTCACAGTCCCGCAGTTGGTGGTGCTCAGGGCTATAGACGAGTACGACCAGATACCGATCGGACGGATTGCCGACGAGGTCAGCCTGAGTCAGGCAACTGTTACCAACATTGTAGACAGGCTCGAACAGCGCGGCTTGCTCAGACGGGAGCGAGGCGGCACAGATCGTCGCAAGGTGTGGCTCCAGGTAACCACCGAGGGCTCGGCGCTCCTCGCAAAAAGCCCGGACATTCTGGACAAGGAGTTTGTAGACGCGTTCGAAAAACTGCAGCCGTGGGAGCAATCTCAGATTCTCGCCTCGTTTCAGCATGTTTCAGCTATGATGCACGCGCAAAACCTCAACTCGTCGCTACTCATCGTAAGTGAGGCGCTGCCGAACAGCGCTCAGGAATCTCAAGACGGCGCGGCCGAGAAGAAATAGCTCGCACGGGTTCGCAGTTCCCGTACGCGGCCTCGTCTATTATACTCGCCCAGATGAAACTCTCCGCGTTCGGAAAACGGCTCACAAGCGACTCCGGAATTCTCAACCTGATGACGGACTTGGGCAACGCTCTTGCCGGTGATCGCAAGAAGTACATGCTCGGCGGTGGCAATCCTGCATTGATTCCCGAGATTGCGGAGGTCTGGAGGGCCGAGGCCGAGCGTCTCCTTGCCGACCAAGAACGATTTGATCGCGCGCTCGGGCAGTACGACACCCCGCAGGGCAGGCCGCGGTTTATGCGCGCTGTTGCGGGTTTACTCCGGCGCGAGTTTGGGTGGGACGTCGGACCACAGAACATCGGAATCACCAACGGCAGCCAGTCTGCGTTTTTTATGCTCTTTGCCCTGTTGGCCGGCCCCGCCGAGGACGGCTCTCATCGACGGGTGCACTTCCCGCTCATGCCGGAGTACATCGGCTATTGTGATCAACCGCTGCGCCCAACCGACTTTTCTGCGACCCTCCCGATTATCGACCAGCTCTCCGAGCACGAGCACAAGTACCGCGTTGACTTCGACAACCTCGAGCTGGATGAGTCGATCGCGGCGGTCTGCGTGTCCCGACCAACGAACCCGACCGGCAACGTCATTACCGACCACGAGATCGCACAGCTCGCGGAAAAGTGCCGGGCACTTGAGATTCCGCTCATGATCGACAACGCCTACGGGACGCCGTTTCCCGACATCATTTTTGTGGACGCGAAGCCACACTGGGATCACAACACGATTCTCGCATTGAGCCTGAGCAAGATCGGACTTCCGGCCCTTCGAACGGGCATTATCGTGGCGAACGAGCAGATCATCCGGGCCCTCTCGGCGACCAACGCCGTGCTGGCTCTCGCAAACGGCTCGATGGGGCAGGTACTCACCGAGCAGCTCTTTGAGTCGGGTCGAATCCTCGAGCTATCACGGGATATCGTGCGCCCCTACTATCGAGAGAAGAGGGATCAAGCGCTCGAGTGGGTACATCGGACATTTGACGGGCGCTTTGCCTATTCCGTTCACAAGAGTGAAGGTTCGCTCTTCCTGTGGATATGGTTTCCAGATCTGCCGTCGGGAACAAGCACGCTCTACAGTCGACTACAGGAGCGCGATGTCGTGATCGTTCCGGGCAAGTACTTCGCGTTCGGTGAACATGCCGGATGGAAGCATGCAGATGAGTGCATCCGCGTGAACTACGCACTAAATCCTTCAGACGTTCAGCGGGGGATTGAGATCATCGCGGAAGAAGTAGAAGAAATGTGGAGCGGTACATGAGAGTAGTTTGTCTCGACCTCGAGGGGGTTCTGATCCCGGAGATGTGGATTGAGCTCGCCGAGCAGACCGGCATCGAAGAGCTCAGACTCACGACGCGTGATATAGCCGATTACGACGAGCTCATGAAGCATCGGATTGGCATCCTCGAGCGAAACTCGATCACCATTCGCGATATCACCGGGGTTACCGATCGTGTAACTCCGCTCGATGGGGCAGAGTCGTTTCTGCGCGATCTTCGAAGTGAGTATCAGGTCGCAATCCTATCGGATACATTCGTGCAGTTCGCGGGACCGGTCATGAAAAGGCTCGGATACCCGTTCCTCCTCTGCAATTCCCTCGAGATTGATGATAGAGGCATGATCACCGGATACGCGCTTCGCCAGCACGACGGAAAACGCCGGGCAGTCGAGGCGTTTCGCTCCCTCAACGTCTCGGTTGCGGCAGTGGGCGACAGCTTCAACGACATCAGCATGCTGCGCGCAGCCGACGTTGGCGTCTTGTTTCGGCCGAGCGAGACGGTTCGATCGGCCCACGAAGATCTTG
>JBMCTC010000180.1:0-6669 GCA_048624115.1 Spirochaetota bacterium | reverse complement strand
TAACGAGCGCCACGCAACGGGATCGCTGGCGACGTTTATGGCTACGGCGCTCAGAACGATTGGCTCCGTTGCAGGTTTTTCTGCTGCAGCTTTGCGCCGCGCTGTGCTGTCGCGGAGGCTTGCGTAGAGTGATGGTATCGCTTTCCTGATACGTGCGAGGAATCGGATCGTTCGGTTGAGCCGCTCTCTGTCAAAGCGGGTGAAGTAAGAGATTGCGCCGATGCTTGCCGAGAACACCGGAGCGGTCCTCGTGCAGACGATCGGGCACGTCGCGGTGTTGTACCGGCCACGAAAGGATTCGGAGAAGCGGGAGATCGTGCTTCCGAGGTGAGGTAGGAGACCGTAGGGGGAGACCGGCGGTTTTCTTACGTGGGGGTAGCGAAAGACCGCGAGGCCCTGGCCGGGTGGCGCGGAGCAAACCCGATCAGCCAGGGCCGGTGGGTGGGCGGCGTGCCGACCACCCACGCGGGCTGGAGCGAGGGGGAACCGCGAGGCTTCGGCTGCCCGGCGGGGTGGACCCTCTGCCGAGAAAAGCGACGTTCCCCCTCCTACAGCCGTGCTCGACCTACAACGTCTTGAGAATCGCTTCCCGCTCAAAACGTGGGCCAATCTTTGTCATGAGAAAGAAGTCTGCAATCACGAGCAGCGCTGCGAACCCGAGAACGTGCCAGATGCTGAGCACGAAGATTCCGGTGAACTGAGCGATCACGAGAAGCAACACCGGGATCACAACCACGGCCGACATCTGCTGTGCCTCCATAAAGCTTTTCGCCCGCATCGAGATCAGGAGCGTCACCGAGAGCGCGAGCAGCGATATCGCCGGCGAAACCAGCAGAAGAGCGGGAATCCAAAGCGGCGCCTGCACGAGCCAGAGCCCCTCGAGCGCGAGGGAGATCCCGTTCACGACGGCGAAGTATCCGGCGAATCCGATGATCGACACGGCAATTGACGGTACAAAGGCCGAGAGTGTCTTTGCGACCACGAACTCGCGGTTCGTCACTGGTGTGTAGAGCAGTGTCTCGAGTGTCTTTCGCTCTTTCTCTCCAACGACAGCATTCGCCGCAACGATCGAGGAGACCATCACGGGGATGAGCATAAAGAACGGAAGGAACATGTAGTTCAGAAAGACGTAGACAACCTGCCGGACCGTCGTGTCAAAGGCCGCCGGAATCGCGTAGAACGGCAGGATCTGTTCGATCAGCTGCGAACCGTTCATGACCGAGATGCCGAGCCTGAGCGCGACAAAGGTCAGGGCCCCGGGCAGCAGCATGCAGAGTATCACTGGGACGATGATCATCGGCAGCACCGCCATCTTGTTCGCTCGCAACTCGGCGAGATCCTTCCGTACAATTGCCTTAACTCGCAACAGATTCATTCTGGCCTCCTTCTACAATCGTGAAGTACGCGTCCTCGAGCGATGGTTGAACCTGGCGCACCTCGAGGATGTGTGCGCCGGTATCCATGATCCGCCGAATCGCGGTGTTGATGTGCGTGTCGTTCTCAATATCGATTGTCTGCTCGCCGCGGTCGGTCGAGATCGTGACCGACTTCACCGGCATTGTCTCGCGCATGAGGTCGTCGCGGCTTCCGCTCCAGACCATCGATCCTGCCACGAGAAACCCGTAGTTCGTGCAGATGCGCTCGGCCAGGGGCAAGTTGTGCGTGCACAGAAAGACCGATGTCTCTTCGCGCGCGGCGAGTTCGCGCACGAGACCGATCACGTGGCGCGCCGACTCAGGGTCGAGTCCGGAGGTTGGCTCGTCGAGGAAGAGTAGTCGCGGTCGGTGAAGCAGCGCCCGCGCAATATGCACCCGCTTTTTCAGTCCGGTCGAAAGCGACCCGAGTCGGAAGTCGCGGCGATCGGAGATCTCGAGCAAGTCGAGCAGCTCGTTCACCCGCTGCGTGACTCCGTTTGGATCGATGCCGTAGAGCGATGCAAAGAAGCGAAGGTTCTCTGCAACGCTCATGTGCTCGTAGAGCTGGGCAAGCTCGGCTACCGTTGCCGTCTCTGATCGAATACGCTCGTCGCCGGCCTGGTAGCCAAGCACCGTCGCGCCGCCGGCCGTAGGCGTAAGCGTTCCGTTGAGTAGCCGTACCGTGGTCGTCTTACCCGAGCCGTTTGGCCCGAGTAGGCCAAAGATCTGACCCGGCTCTACCGAAATCGAGAGATCTCGAAGGGCGATCACCTCTCCGTCGTACGTCTTGCCAAGTGCCTTTGTCTCTATGACTGCCATACAGCCTCCTACATGCGCTTGAGTATCGTATGGCCGCGATGGGATCGCTATTCGCAGAAATACTCGAATGGGTCGGAAGCGGCGATTACGTAGCCTTACCTACTCGTGTATACTGTTGCCAGTTCACTAGTTACGGAAGAGCGAGGGATTGTGAGTCAATTCGCACTGTGGTTCGACATCGTGAGCTTCGCGCTCATGTCGGCGGCCGCGGGCCTTACCTACATCGTCTACAGCAGAAACCGAGCCCCGTGGCTTCGCGACTATCTCGTTTACTCGGCAAGCTACGGGTTGTGGGCGCTCTTCGCTGGGTGGGTGTTTTTCCAGCAGGTTTATCTGAGCGCACCGATCCCAACGATGACGGCCGTGTTCGCCTACGCGCGGGCAGGCGTATCGATCGTGATTGCCTGGTTCGGACCCATGTTTCTGCTAAAGGTCGGCGGTGCCGTCTCGGCGCGCCGGTTGCGCCTGGCAGTCGGTCTGGCGGTGGGGTTACTCATTGCCGTGATGATCCCAGTGCTCGTGCTCGCGCTGCCCACACTCGCGTGGGTGATTTCGGTCTCGTTCAACGTGGCGTTTGCCGCACTTTCATGGCGAGCCTATCTCCGGGTACGTCGTAACAAGAAGAATCCTGCTCGGCCGGTTATACCGATCCTTCTCTACACGGCAATCGGCTACACCACACTCACATTGATCTCGCTTGGAGTCACTCGCCTCTTGCCCTCCGGCAGCCTGCTCGGAATCAATGTGCTCGCCGGCGGCGTTTTTGTCTTTGTTTGGGCTCTAATCGCGATCTTGGTCTTTGGTAAATGGATCGGCGGACGGGAAGCGTCGACTTCGGTTCCACAGTCGTTTCTGAGCGACTACCAGATTACCAGACGCGAGGGCGAGATCCTGATAGTGCTGGTCGGGGGCAAAACTGCCGGGCAGATAGGCGAAGCGCTCTATATCTCGCAGCGGACGGTCGAGGCACACCTCAGGAACATCTATCGCAAGTGCGGTGTAGCAAATCGAGTGGAGCTCATGGCGAGGATCGGTGAGTACCGCGGTTGAGCTCCCTCTCCCGATACCTTCTGCGCGTGCATGAACTTACAAGCTTGCAATCCCCATGCTTCGTGACACCGAACACTCTTGGCCTCTACTTGCATTATGGAAAATTAATATATAAAATCTCATATGCAATCAACGAACGATGCTTCCGACCGCACAGCCGGCGCGGGAGTCCTTCTTTTCACACTCGGGTTTCTCGCGTTCTGGGCGAATGGCGACAACTACGCTGCTGCACCGCTGTTGGTAGACTGGATCCACTCGAGATCGGTCATTATGCCCATGCGAAGACTCTGACATGGGAGCGGCTGCGCGTCTACCAAAACAGCGCCCCGACGAGCAGGCCACGGCACCGGCCTAAGATCGATTACCCTCCTCCGAAATCAACTGATCGAGCTCACTGAACGAGGCCGACACCTGGTCGGCCACGTGCTGGGCGCCGCCCTCGACTTCAGTGAGGCTCGAGCGCAGTTGTTCGATGGCCCCACGCGCTTCGTCTAGAAGCGGTCGTACCCGGCCGGTGGCTCGAATTTGCCTGGCATACATATGTATGGTAATATGTATGCCGTGAAAACGATCACCATCCACGTGCCCGAAGCAACCTACTCCTCGTTTCAAGAGTTCGCACAGCGGACCGGCACAACAGCCAGTGAACTCATTCGCGCGGCAATGCACGAGTATTACGAGGCAAACATTCGTCGAGCGGGGAGCATCTTTGACAGCGAGCCGGCGCGCGTCGGTCGGGTCGTTCATCCGCTCAGCGCAGAAGACGATCTGCTCGAGGAGATGCTTCCGTGATTGGGATAGATACGAGCATGCTCGTTTGCTTCGAGATCGAGGAGCACCCGCTGCACAACGAGGCCAGATTACTCGCCCGCGATCATGCCCACGAGGGATTCGCGATTGCTCCTCAGGTACTCGCGGAGTTCATCCACGTGTGCACCGACCCTCGCCGATTCGAGCGCCCCCTTACGATGGAAGACGCCGGTGCACGCAGCCGACGATGGTGGCGCGCAACGGAGTCCACACGGGTCTGGCCCAACGACGAGGCGGTGTCACTCTTTCATGAGTGGATGAGTTCATTTCGACTTGGCCGCAGGCGCCTGCTCGACACGATGCTCGCAGCCACCTACCGAGCTGCCGGAGTCGGCGCCATCGCCACCAGCGATGCGCGGGACTTCGCCGTGTTTCCCGGGATTCATCCGGTCGTGCTGACATCACGGTAGAAATGCAATTGGCGTGAAGTTACCGGGCACCCCGCCAACGGCAGGAGCGAACCCGCCCTTGATGCAACACCCATAATCACCCTATGGTTCGGATTATAAGGACTGCACCGTGGGTGACCGTTACGAGCGACATAGAACCATGATGGGCACTGATGCATGGGCGGCGATCGAGGAGACGACCGCGATCGTGGCCGGGGTCGGTGGCCTCGGGTCTTCGGTCACGATGCTCCTCGCGCGGATCGGCCCGCTGCGACTGGAGCTCTGGGATCCGGGAGTGGTTGATGCCCCGGATCTCAACCGCCAGTTGCTCTACACGGCCGACGATGTCGGCAGAAAAAAAGTCGAGTTGGCCGAGGCGGCTCTCTGCCGGATCAATGCCGAGATCACCGTCCAGGCGATCTGCAAACCAATCTCACTCGAAGAGTTCGCCGATCGCCGGCAAGGAGCCACACCCGGTACGCGCCTTGCAATCTTCGACTGTCTCGACAACATATCTGGCCGCCGAGAGCTCGAGGCCATCGCCACAGAGTATAATCTCCCCATTTTTCACGGCGGTGTCGCGCGGTGGTACGGGCAAGTTGCAACGCTCTTGCCGGGGGCCACGCGCTATGTCGACTTTTACGGAGACTCGTGGAACGCCGACCGAGAGCCTGCGAAGCCGATCATGCCGTTTGTGGTCGGCACCATCGCCTCCGCGATGGTCGGCGAGTTTGTGCACTGGCTCGCGAACCCCGAGGCAACGCCGCTCTCGTCCGGCGTCGCCTACTTTGACGGCAAGCAGATGGAGTGGCAACGAGTTTCGACGGGCGGCAGAGTCCGCGAGGAATAGAGGAGCATGCTATGCAGGACGATGCAGTGCCGCGCAATACGACGATCCGAGCTTTTGGGCCACTCTCCGAACTCATCGGCCCAGGAACCACCCTCGCGCTTGCATTCCCCCAGTCTGAAACCGCAATCCGTCGCGCACTGCTTGAACGCTGGCCCGCACTCGAGGGCCACCGCTTCTCGATTGCCGCCGACGCCACGCTGGTGCGTGAGGGCCAGACCGTCACAAGCGCAGCAGAACTCGCGCTGCTGCCTCCATTCGCAGGCGGCTAACGTCACGATAGGGAGAAACCAATGAGCAGTTCGTACACCATAGGCCCCGCCAAGCACCTTCGGCAGGGAGCCGTCCCGCGAGAGCGCCTTGCCGAGGTTACCGCGACATTTGAGCAGAATCACAGCGTTGGGGCGGTCGTAAGCTTCTGCGGTGTTGTCCGTGCCGACGAGCTCCCAGATGCCCCGCCGGGCAGTCGCGTCGAGGCGATAGAGTTTAGCGCCCACGAAGAGATGGCCGAGCGTGCGACGCGTGAGCTGTGTGAGCGGTTGGCCACGGGGGTGGAGTCCGAGGCGGTGCTGATTCACGTGGAGCACGCCTTAGGCCGCGTGCTCGTAGGCGAGTACCCAATTGTAATTGTCGTAGGAACCGGACACCGGGCCGAGGCGTTCTCGCTCTGTAGCGGCATTCTCGAGGCGCTCAAGAGTGAGGTGCCGATCTACGGCCGGGAACTCCTCGACAGCGGGGGTTCGGCGTGGAAGAAGAACACATAAGCTTCGCACCCGCGCGTGCTTGGTGAACAGCGTGGCCTACCGGAAGGGCAGCACCGTCACCTCGAGCGAATCGAGGTCTATCGATAACAGCCTGCCGAAGAGGGTTTTCTCGTCCTCGCCGAGCAGAACACGCACGCATTCGGAGGCCTCGAACGCCGCGACGGTTGTAACCGCAGGCGGGTACATTGGCTTGGCGGGTTCCGCGTCCATTGCCGCTGCCGACTGGGCAAAGAGCTCGCGCAAGGGCCTCGTGCGACCCTGCTGCACGCTCGTGACCTGGCCAAAGTACTTGTAGACGCCGGCGTGAACGAACGGGACGCCTGCCTCGTAGGTTGCCTCATCAATCAGGAAGCGGGCAGAAAAGGTATCAAGACAATCGACCACGATGTCTGCGTAGGAGAAGTCGGTCTTTGCACCGGCGCGCTCAACGTGGGCAGTGACCGACAGCTCCGGTCCGATTGCGCGTAGGAGCTCTGCAGCACGAAGCGCTTTCTCCTTTCCGATGTCATTCGCAGCATAGAGGGTCTGGCGGTTCAAATCGGGCGTGTCTAGAACGCCCGGGTCGTAGATGTGGA
>JBMCTC010000179.1:0-6684 GCA_048624115.1 Spirochaetota bacterium | reverse complement strand
CGACGATCATGAGTTCAGTGGCCGCGTTTGAAGCCTACCGCCAGGACAGCGCGATTAAAGACTCCGACGTCGATGAGAAAGCGCTCGTAGCCATGCGCATGCTCTACTCAGCCGGAGCAGACGGAATGAGCGAAGCAGAATCGTGCTCAAAGCGACCGCAACATTTGTCAGGACCATTTGGAAGGGGTGGAGCGGCAACGAGATCAACAGGCGCGTATCCTTCGAGAAGAGCAGCACCGAGAATGCGATTGGAAAGCCAAAGAGAAAGACGAACGCCCAGGAAGCGAGTACTCCCGTGTAGAGCGCCAGATCAGGTTCCCCCGTACCGGCGCCGAGCGTCGCGAGACCTCGATAGTTCACAAAGAGCATGCCGATGATCGCTACTGCCGCGACCCCGACGCCAACGATCGCCACGGGCACCACCCAGCGTTGCTGGCGTTGCCCGGAACTCGAGCCACAGAGTCGACCTACGATCGTCGTTCCTTGTAGCTTTGCCTTAACGAGCTGTAGGGTCTTCATTTGTCAGCTCCAAGAAGAGATTCTCCAACGTCGCGTCTCGATCGCCCGCCCGTGCGCGGAGCTCTTCGAGAGGACCTTCGGCAATGAGCTTGCCGTCCCGAATGATCCCGACCCGATCACACAGGCGCTCGGCAACTTCCATTACGTGGGTAGAGAAAAAGACCGTCTTTCCCCTCCGGCACTGCTCGCGCATCTTCTCCTTGAGAAGGAAGCTCGACTGCGGGTCAAGGCCGACAATTGGCTCGTCCAAGACGAAGACTTCGGGGTTGTGCAGCAGTGCGCCGATGATCGCGACCTTCTGCTTCATGCCGTGCGAGTAGCCGGCAATCTTCTCGCCAAGTGCATCTTTCAGCTCGAACTGCTCGGCAAGCTCGGTGATACGGCCGCGTTCCGAGCCAGGGACCTCAAACGCATCTGCGATAAACGAGAGGAAGCGAATCCCGGTCATGTTCTCGTAGAGCATCGGCTCGTCGGGCACGTAGCCGATTAGGCGCTTTGCGCGTACGGGCTCTTTGAGGACGTCTACGTCGGCGAGCCGCACGCTGCCGCGGTCAGGCTGCAGCAGGCCAATCATAATCTTGATGGTGGTTGTCTTTCCGGCGCCGTTTGGCCCGAGAAAGCCGTAGAGTTCTCCGGACTTCACCCGAAGCGAAAGGTCGTCAAGGGCAAAGTGGTCGTTCTTTGTGTAACTCTTCTGCAAGCCCTCTAACTCGATCATCTTGTTCTCCTACTGAATCACTCTGTTTGTGGACTGACTACAAACTCTTCCATACTTTCTTCTATACATGGGGCATGGCGCCTTATTCTAAAGGGAGCGCAAATTCATGGATACGGCAGTCACATTCACAAACGTTAGCTTCTCGTATCCCAAACGTGAGATCGAAGTCGTTGACGGTGAGATCCTCCCGAAAACCAACACCAACGAAACGACCGAGATCTTTGGCTCTATCAGCGCGGAGCTACCAGCCGGCATGATGTCGCTCGTTGGCCAGAACGGTATCGGCAAGTCCACTCTCCTGCTACTTGCCGGCGGAAGAATCTTCCCGCACACAGGCAGTATCGAGATCTTCGGGAAACCGACCAACGATTTTGCAGACGCTGCAATTGACCCGGCTGTCGAGCACGAACGAAATCGATACGTCTCATTTGTGTACCAGAACATGGAGTTTGAGAGCGAGGAGACGGTCGGGGAGTTGCTCGAGTTTGTCTACGAAAATGGCTTCTACGAGAAGAAAGATTCGTCCTTTATCCCGGAGTTGATTAAGACGCTCGAACTCGAGAGCGCTACCGGCAAGAAAACACAGCATCTGGCAAAGGGACAGTTACAGAGAGCTATCATCGCCTTTAGCCTGCTCTACGGCAGCAAGATGATCATGATGGACGAGCCGGTCTTTGCCTGCGAAGAACCGCAGAAGGACCGCATATTCGGCTTCCTGCTCGAGTTTTCGCGTGCGAACAGGGTTCCGATATACTACTCCGCTCACAACCTCGAGCTAACCCAGAAGTACTCAGACTACATGCTGCTGTTGGACTCGAATCGAAACTTCAAGGTCGGGCCGACCGAGGAGCTCTTCGAGCGAAAAGAGATCGAGGCGGCATATCAGGCGCCGATGGATGCGCTCTACCGTCGCGACGCGCTTTTTCGCGACGTACTCACGCGGAGTGCGAAGAACTTCGGTTCCGAGTAGTTACTCCCAACTCCCTTCGAACTCGGTCACCTCGTCGCCCCGCATCATACTCTTTGCAATCTCGACCTTGATGTTCCTACAGCCGGAGACCTCGAGCGCTTTTTCCATCCACCCCTGAATCCGATAATCGATGATCTCGTGTGGCTCGGGAAACTCCGTGATTCGGACAATTGCATGCCCCTTCTCATTGAGAGGCACCTCTGAAACGAGCGGTTTGTAATACTTCTGGAGGATCGAGCTTGCCTGCCGGATGATAAACGCCGGCGAACCGCGCTTGACAACAAACTTCAGAAAACCCGTAAGCGCCTTCTCTGCATTGAAAAAGCCGAGCGCCCGGGCACCAACCACGTGACCGCCGAAGTAGAGATCGAGCAAGACCTGTGCGGGTTCAACAAGCCCGCTTGTGATCGGATACCATCCTCCAACGTCTATCTTGCGCTCAAAGAACTCTCGCGCCTCGGGAGAGAGCCTCGTTAGCCAGTGATCGTAATTCCCCTCGCCGTACCGCTCAATGAGAAAGTCTCCCATAGACTTGAGAATAGAGCCTCGGCTTTCCACGCGTATCCTCCGTTACTGAGTCCGCGTATGGTAGCACACGACAAATGCCGAGACAAAACCCAAACAAGCGGGCGATGGGCAAATCTCTCCAACGAGTTGATTTCTCTTTGTGTGGTCGCTACGTTCGGGGTAACCCAATCCAGGAGAAATTATGCAAAAAAAGCTATACATCTTGTTCGCACTGATCGTGGCTGGAACGCTCGCTTTTGCAGGCGGCAACCGTGAACAGGATTCGGGTGCGGATGAAACGACCGAAGAACGTCAGACCGAGCAGCAGGACTCGAGCAACGAGGAAGCGCGGACCCCAATCACCGTCGATGAGGATCAAGACGAGGTGGCAACAGTGAACGGCGTCGGTATCGGCCGCGAAGAGTTCGAGCAGAACGTCGAAAACACACTCAATAGATTCCGGCAGCAGGGTCAACAGATTTCTGAGGAGCAGATTCCGGTGTTGCAGGAGCAAGTCCTCAACCAAATGCTGGCAGAAGAGCTCATCTACCAAGCGGCAATCGAACGCGGACTACAAGCTGATGAAGAAACTGTAGAGAATCAGTTCCAGCAAATGAGGTCGCAGTTCGAGTCGGATGAGGCGTGGCAAGAGGCGATGGACGACCTTGGGACGGACGAGGCCGAGCTTCGCGACCAGCTCGCCCGTAACGCCCTTATTCAAGATATGGTAGCAGAAGCTACCTCAGAAGTCGGGAGTGTTACGGAAGAGGAAATCCAAACCTTCTATGAGGAGAACCCGCAGTTCTTCGAGCAAGGAGAGCAGGTGGCGGCGCGTCACATCCTCATCTCTACGGAAGGCATTACCGATGAAGAGGTTCTCGAAGAGAAGCGCGCCCAGGCAGAGGCGATCCGCGAGGAGCTCCAAGGCGGAGCAGATTTCGCTGCCGTTGCTCAGGAGCGTAGCGAAGGCCCAAGCGCCTCGCGGGGTGGTGACCTCGGAACGTTCGGGCGCGGTCAGATGGTCCCAGCGTTCGAGGAGGCTGCTTTCAACCTCGAGGTAGGCGAGATCTCCGCGATCGTAGAGACGCAGTTTGGCTACCACATTATCGAGGTAACCGAGCGCATCGATGCAGGCGCCACACCCCTTGCAGAAGCGCGCCCGAACATTCAGCAGTATCTTGTCGAAGAAAAGCAGCAAGAGGCTATCACAAGCTACATCGACAGCCTGCGAGAAGAAGCTGAGGTCGAGATCTTCATATAGCCATCGATACACACTACGACTATATGGAAAAGCCCGGGCACGCCCGGGCTTTGTTATGCACCTCCCTCCTAACCAATCTGACTTTTCCTTGACAAAAACCAGACCTCACGATACCGTTACGTGAATTAGTTGCAATAATCGTGGTTTTATTCTATTTAATGTGAAGCGATCACAAATACGATACTTGACCAACTGAGGTTCTCATGCTCAATTCAAAGATCCGCGGCGGCGTTCATCCCGCGTATAACAAGGCGTTAGCCTCCGACCAACCGATTGAAGGGGTCGAGCTTCCAAAGGTGATCGAAGTGCCGCTCGCGCAACACCTCGGGATCCCGGCGGTTTCCAAGGTCGAAAAAAAAGACGAGGTTGTACCGGGTCAGCTAATCGCTGAGGCCCCCAAACTCATCAGCGCGAATATCCACTCGCCGGTCGCGGGAAAGGTCAAGGGAATCGTAGAGAAGCCGCTTCCCGGCGGCCGCATGTGCGAGTACGTGCAGATCACGGTAGATCAGGAAGCGACCGAAGCATTTACGTGGAGCAAGCGGGACGTCCCCGCCGACGACGTTGACCCGAAGTGGTTTGCAAAGACCCTGCGCGAAGCGGGTATTGTCGGGATGGGAGGAGCCACCTTCCCGACCGACGTGAAGTTCTCGCCGCCGCCGAACGCAAAACTCGACACGCTAATCCTCAACGGTGCGGAGTGTGAGCCCTATCTCACGTGTGACGACCGCATTATGGTCGAACATGCGTCTGAGATTCTCCAGGCGATGCTGCTCGCGCGACAGGCGTTTGGCTTCGAGCGGGTGGTGGTGGCAATCGAGAAGAACAAGCCGGACGCGCTCGAGTCGTTCCGACAGGCAATCGCAGATGCGGGAGCCCCGGTAGACCTGGTCGCGCTCGACGTGCTCTATCCGCACGGCGCAGAAAAGTTGCTCATCAAGGCGGTGACCGGCCGCGTCGTTCCCGCCGGCGGTCTGCCGTTCCAGGTTGGAGCGGTTGCGTCGAACGCCCAAACCCTGTTTGCAATCTACGAAGCCGCCTACTACGGCAAGCCGCTCATCGAGCGCGTCGTCACGATCTCCGGCCGCGGCATCAAGCAGCCCAAGAACATCCGCGCTCGGATCGGGACACCCATCACGGCTCTTGTCGAGGCGTGTGGCAGCTTCTCCGACAAGACCACCAAAGTCGTCGCCGGCGGGCCAATGACTGGAACCGCACTTCCGAGCCTCGATTATTCGGTCGTAAAGGGCCTCTCGGGCCTCCTCTTCTTTACCCAAAAGGAGTATCCAGACGAGTCGCCGTGCATCCGATGTGGCCGGTGCGTTGAGGTTTGCCCGATGCAATTGATGCCACTCAAACTAGCCGGCTACGCAAAGGCCGGTAAGTTTGAAGAGGCCAAGGCAACGCATCTCGCGGATTGCTTTGAGTGCGGGTCGTGCGCCTGGGCGTGCCCGGCAAACATCAAGTTGTTGGGTTGGATCAAATACGCGAAGAACTACATTCGAGTAAAGGGCATATAAATGAGCGATAGTAACGAGGGGTTCATCCTCCAAGCAAACCCACACGCGCATTCACCGGCGAGTACGCCCAAGATTATGCACGCGGTCAACATATCGCTGATACCGGTCATTATCATCTCCATTCTCTACTTCGGAGTCAGGGTCTTGGGACTCTATGTTATCGGCGTGGCCAGCTGCATGCTCACCGAGGCGGTAGTGAAGGTCATCCGCAAGAAGAACTGGAGGTCGATTTTTGACGGTAGCGCGATGCTGACGGGTCTGCTGCTCGTCATGGTGCTTCCTCCCGCCGCGTCGCCGATTGCGGTCGCGCTCGGTGGCGCGGTTGCGATCTTTATCGGGAAGGAAGTCTGGGGCGGGTTGGGCCAAAACGTCTTTAACCCGGCGCTGGTTGGTCGCGCATTTTTGAGTGCATCGTATCCGGTTCAGATGACCACGTGGACGGCGCCAAACCGCGTCTTTGCGTTTCTTCCCGAGAGCGTCACACTTGGCGCGGACGCCGGAACATCGGCAACTCCGCTTGCGGCGGCACGCTTCGAGGCGACATCGGAGTCTCTTCTGAACCTCTTCTTTGGTCAGACGGCAGGTTCCATCGGCGCAACCAGCGTGCTCTTTATCGCACTCGGTGGCCTGGCACTCACGGCAATGGGGATCGTGAAGTGGAGGATGCTCGTTGCCTTTTTTGGCACGATCGTCGTGGGAACGGGCATCTTTTGGCTGGCCAACCCCGAACAGTATGCGAGCCCGCTCTTTCACCTTTTGGCAGGTGGCGTCGCGTTTGCCGGCTTCTACATGATGTCCGACATGGTTACCTCGCCGTACACCAACAGAGGATTGATCATCTTTGGCGTAGGCGCAGGTGTCCTGACGGTAATCATCAGACTCTTTGGTGGCTTTCCCGAGGGCGTCATGTACGCAATCCTCCTAATGAACGCTGTGACCCCGATCATTAACCGCTACAACAAGCAGCCGTTTGGCGCACGCGAAGCCGCGGCAGCAAAAGCGACGCCCGAGCCGCCTAAGAAACCGGTGCCGGCAACGGCAGTTCCCGGAAAGGAGTCAACGCGATGAAAAAGATGATAATCGTTCTGACCGGCATCATGATCATTTCGGGACTCGTGCTCGCGGCGACCTTCGGCGGCCTCACCGACCGCATCGAGGCGAACCGGGTGGCCGCGCTCAACACCTCACT
>JBMCTC010000178.1:0-6704 GCA_048624115.1 Spirochaetota bacterium | reverse complement strand
GACGAGAACGGGTTTCTCTACCTGGTGATTGACCTTCGCCGGGGTCGCGCGGTCAGGCTCAACCTAACCCCGGAACGCATCAGCGACGAGTGAAGACTGCTTGCTCGACGTATTTGTACTAATTAGTCTCGTAATGTATAAACAACAGTAGAAGGAGCCCCGATGAATAGGAGAAGCGAATGGAGTTTAACGGATTAGGCATGGGAATGGGAAACCTGAGCCGGCTCTCGACTGCAGAGAGCCGAAGCATCAGTCCGGAGAACTTCTCAGGAGCAAAGGGTGGCGGCGGCCGCGCAACGGAAGGTACGGGGAGCGGCCCAGCCCGAGACTTGGGACCGGGATGGAAGATGAGTCCCTCAGTGCGAGTAGAGCCGGGCGAGACGTTGAGACTTGCCGACATTGAGGGCTCCGGGGCGATCCAACAGATTTGGATGACAGTGACCGGCGTGTGGCGTTTTGGCATCCTGCGCGCTTACTGGGATGGGCAGGAGCAACCGTCGGTCGAGAGTCCTGTCGGTGATTTCTTCGCCTGCGGATGGGGCGAGTATGCCCACGTGAACTCCCTCGCCGTCTGCGTCAATCCAGGTAGCGCCTTTAACAGTTACTGGGAAATGCCGTTTCGAGAGCGAGCAACGCTCACCTTCACGAACATCGGTGAAGAATCGGTGGTAATTTACTACCAGATTAACTACACCCTGACCGATGTCCCGGAGGAGTGCGCCTACTTCCACGCACAGTTCCGGCGAGTCAACCCGCTCCCGTACAAGGAGATTCACACGATCGTCGACGGCATTGCCGGAGCTGGTCATTACGTGGGGACCTACATCGCCTGGGGAGTAAACAACACGGGTTGGTGGGGAGAGGGCGAGATCAAGTTCTACTTGGACGACGACGAGTACCCGACGATCTGCGGAACGGGAACTGAAGACTACTTCAACGGATCCTACAACTTCGAGGGCAAAGGGGCAGATGGAACGCCTCGATACGAAGCGTTTACCACGGCGTATGCTGGAATGCCCCAGGTGATCAGGCCGGACGGCCTGTACCGATCACAGCAGCGGTTTGGGCTCTACCGATGGCACATACTCGATCCGATTCGGTTTCGGGAGCGACTTCGAGTTACGATTCAGGCGCTCGGTTGGAGGAGTGGCGGGCGATTTCTGCCGCTGCAGGATGATATCGCGAGCGTCGCCTTTTGGTACCAAACGCTTCCCACCGGTCCCTTCCCCCCTCTTCCTGACAAGGACGACCTCGAGATCATCTAGCGAGTGTAGCGATCGTTCACACCAGGAAGCTCAGGAAACGGCGCCGATGCCCCGCGGCAAACGGCAGAAAAATAGGCGGGCGGCGCTAATAGGGTAGCCTATGAAGAAGTTGGGCAGCGCCAAAGTGGCTCGATCTCATCTGCGCCCGGCAGGGCGCACCACCAAAAAAGGGCCATTGACCGATGGAGTATTGCTCACGGTAAGATTCTTAGATGAGGCGTGGTCTTCCAATGGTAAGATTTCTGGTGAGTCAACGCGGACTCGACGTAAACACAGAATTGGACTACAATCTCCATTTTAGACCAACAACGAGTAGGTGACCTGCCTATGCCAAAAAAGATTCTTCTCGTTGAAGACGAAGCCATCATCGCGCTCTCCGAAACGCAGATGCTCAAGCGGCACGGGTACGAGGTGGTGACCGTTCACGAGGGACAAACTGCCATTGAAGTTGCGGATGCCGACAGTAGCATCTCGCTCGTTCTGATGGACATCGATCTCGGACCGGGCATAGACGGCACCGAGGCGGCCCAAACCATTCTCGAGCGGCACGACCTTCCGATCGTCTTTCTCTCGTCGCACACCGAGCCCGAGGTCGTTGAGAAGACTGAGTGCATAACCTCCTACGGATACATCCTGAAAAACTCCGGCGAGACCGTGCTGCTTACATCGATACGGATGGCCTTTCGCCTCTACAACGCGCACAGGCTGCTCAAAGATCAAAAGGAGAAGCTTCGGCACACTCTCGTGCAGGTGGAGCAGACCGAGCAGGTTCTGCTCGAACGCGAGGAGCTGTATCGGAGATTGATGGAGAACAGCGTCGACGCGGTACAGCTCCTCGATGAGCGGGGCAGATTCCTCGACGTAAACGACCGGGGGTGCGAGATGATCGGCTACTCGCGGGAGGAGCTTCTTTGCATGACGATCGCAGACATCGACCCCAACTACCCCGGCGACGGTTTCTACCGCTTCTGGGTCGAGAAGCCGAAGGGTACCTCCATCCTGTTCGAAACCACGCACCGGCACAAGGACGGAACACTCATCTCGGTCGAGGTGAACGGGATCTTCTTCGAGGTTAACAAGAAACGCTACCTCTTCGGGGTAGCGCGCGACATCACCGAGCGCAAGGAGCACCAACGGCGAATTGCCGAGAGCGAACAGAACCTTCGCGTCACGCTCAACTCAATTGGAGACGCGGTCATCGTCACCGACCGTCTGGGCCGAGTGACGAGAATGAATCCGATAGCCGAAGCGCTCTGTGAGTGGCCACGGGACGAAGCGATCGGGCGCCCGCTCCCAGATGTCTTCCGTATCATCAATGCCGATACGCGCAGGGAGGTCGCCAATCCGGCGACGCGGGTGATGGAGACCGGGCGCACGGTGGGGCTCGCGAATCACACGGTGTTGATCGCCCGTGGCGGCTCCGAACACCAGATCGCCGACAGCGCCGCACCAATCGTCGACGAGGCGGGAGAAGTCACGGGCGTCGTGCTCGTCTTCCGGGACGTGACCGAACAATATGAGACCGACCGCAAACTCAGAGAGACCGCGGAATCCCTCGAGTCCTTCCTACGCCACAGCCCGCTGCTCATGAGCGAGATCGATCCACGCGGGCGGTATATCCGTGTGAATCCGGCTCTCGCGCGGGTAGTGGGTACTACCCCTTCGCAGGTTGAGGGCAAGCGCTTCGAGGAAGTGCTTCCTGCCGAGCTTGCCCGAACATTCGAGCGCCGCGTTGCCGCGGTTCGCGAGAGTCACCAGCCGGTGCGCGTCGAAGACACAGTGGCCACCGACAACGGGTCACGTCCCTACGTCACCACGCTCTTCCCGCTCGTCGATCCAGACGGCACACTCCGCTCCATTGGCGCCGTCGCGCACGACATCGGCGACTACCGTCGCATGGAGGAGAGTCTGCGTGACGCGCTGCGGAGCAAAGAGGCGCTCATGCGAGAGCTCAGCCATCGGGCGAAGAACAACCTGAATCTGCTCGCCTCGCTCATTAGCATCAAGGACGCCGAGACCCGAGAAGACCTCTCTGACATTCGGCACCGGATCCAGGCGATCGGTCTCGTCCACGAGAAACTGCACCAGCACGACGGCGTACAGCTCGTATCCGTGCGGGAGTATGTGCAGGATCTGCTCGAGGCGGTGTTCTCCTCGCTCACGTCGCAGGACGTACGCATCATGAACGAGGTCGACGACGTACGAAGGGATCCGAGGACCGTCGTTCCGCTCGGGCTCATCGTGAATGAGATAGCCACGAACGCGATCAAGCACGGCTTCCGCGCGGACGAGGAGCCTTGCTTTACCGTCAGGTTTACGTCAAATCCCGAAGGCCCCGGCGATACACTCACGCTCTCCAATACGGGAGCCCCTTTTCCCGAGGAGGTCGACCTGAAAAACCCAAACACGCTCGGCCTACAGTTGATCGTCGGGCTTACCGAGCAGCTCGGCGGGACGATTGAGCTCCGCAAACGGCCTCACCCGGTGTTCACGATTCGATTGTCCGGCGGGATTGGGCACAGTGCAAATATGGCCGTTTAGGAGCAAGAGGTGACCAGAAGCGCATAGTACAATCGGCTCATGGAAGAGACATTCGAGCTCAGGCGATCAATTCCCTGCGACGCCCACTACGATCTGGTAGTCGCCGGCGGCGGACCGGCGGGCACCACGGCCGCCATCGCTGCCGCGCGAAACGGGCTGAAGGTGCTGCTCATGGAAGCCTCGGGCGCCCTTGGTGGCATGGGGACGACGGGGTTACTAGCAGATCGATGTGCACGTCTACGCGCCCACCAACGAAGATTATGAACGGGTCTTTCGAGACTTCGACGACCTTGGCCTCCCGGCAGACGGCGAGTACTACGGCGTTCTCGTTCCCCGCGGATGGGAGAACCTCTGGGCCGCCGGCCGGTGCGTCTCAACGGATGTGAAGGTCAATTTGGTGTCACGAAGCGTGGGGATGGCAAGCTCGTAAATCCATGCACGCTCATGAGGTATTATGAGAGGCATCGCTTGGGCTACACGTCCGGCGACATATCTCGAACCAGTAACGACTTGGAACAAGAGTCTCCCCAAGCTCCGTGACACTCCACAGAGGCCGCGCATACGCCCAAGTGTGCATACGCGCGCAAAGCCACCGGCCGATCGACTTATCCTTGCCAAGGCGCCTCTTGCCGGTGTTTTGGTTTGGTCGGCTACAAGCCTGCCGGGGTTTGCCCGGAGTATGCAGCCTCGTAGATATCCGCGAGATCCTGACATCCGCCTTCTCGCGGATTAGTGAGCGTGCACGGGTCTTCGCATGCGTGCTGGGACATGTCGTCGAGGGCTGCCCGGAACTCCTCGAGCGGAATCTCCACTTCCCCGTTCTCAGCGAGTGACCGCCCGATTCCCACATTCGCGTTCATCTCACGGATGGTGGTTGGCAGGTCGGTAACCCCGAGCGCCTGCTCGATTTCCTTGAACTTCGGCGTCACCGATCGATTGAACTCAATCACGTAGGGTAGGAGGATTGCGTTGGCGAGCCCATGCGTGATGTGGAACTTTCCGCCGATTTTGTGCGCCATCGAGTGCACGCAACCAAGGCTCGCGTTCGTAAACGCCATTCCCGCGAGCGTAGAGGCATTGTGCATCGCCTCTCGGGCCTCCATGTCTGAGCCGTCGGCGTAGGCGCGCGGCAGATAGGCAACAGTGAGCTTGATCGCCTCCATCGCCAGCGGGTCGGTGTAGCTTGTGGCCGCATTGGAAACGTATGCCTCCACCGCGTGGGTGAGTACGTCCATGCCGGTGTGAGCCGTGACATGAGGCGGCATCGCAGCGGCCACCACCGGATCGAGGATCGCAACGTCCGGCGTAATCTCATAGGAGACGATCGGATACTTGATCTCCTTTTCCGTGTCCGTGATGACCGAGAACGCGGTGATCTCACTCGCCGTCCCGCTCGTGGAGGGGATGGCAACGAAGCGCGCCTTCTTGCGCAGCGGCGGAATAGTTCCGACGGGAATAATCTGTTCGAAGGTCAGGTCGGGATACTCGTAGAAGACCCACATTATCTTCGCGGCGTCCAAAGCCGAACCGCCGCCGAGCGCGACGATCAGATCGGGGCCAAAGGCGAGCATTTCTTCGGCGCCCCGGCGAACGGTCTGGACCGACGGGTTAGGCTCGACGCCGTCGACGATACTGACCTCCATCCCTCCGGCCTCAAGGTGGCGTTTCGCCGTGTCGAGAAAGCCGAGCCGGCGCATCGAACTGCCGCCGGTCACAATTGTCGCCCGCTTCCCAGCAAGCTGACTCAGATACTCAAGTGTGCCCTGCCCAAAGACAATGTCTTTCGGGATACGAAACCAGGAAAGATTCATAAGAACCTCCAATATTTATTTATCGATAATAACTTATCTATATTTAGAGTACCATTTTTTGGGGGGAGTTACAAGGGGGTGGGCCTTATTTCTCAAGACGTGATAAAAACGTCCTCTTCCGATCCGTGCGAAGACGGGCGAATCGCGTGTTCTGTTTGCCAAAGCGACCGAAAACGGTCGATTCGGCGAAGACGCTCACGCGCTTGTCTGACGTGTCTGGTGAGGCCAATCATGCTGCACGTCATCTGGAATGTGCGACTCGATGGTTGCCGCTGCAAACCACATCCGCTTTCTCGTCTCCTCGAAAGTCATTCGGTAAGCTGAGAAAAAAGCACCAAATCTTCGCGAAAGCTCCACCCAACCTGCTGCCAGAAGGCGCGGCCCGAGGCATTGTTTGCGAAGACCATCGCGTGGCACTTCTGAATGCCCACAGCCCCGAGCGCCGCAAGCGTCCGCTCGACAAGGTCGCGCCCTATGCCCGTGCGCCGCGCTTGCTCATGAACGGCAAGATGATAGAGATACCCGCGGCGGCCGTCGTTGCCGCAGAGGATCGTACCGAGCAAGGCTCCTGGGCCATCGCCCTCGACCGCCGCCCAGCACAACCCATCGTTGTGTTCGAAAAACCGACTAAGTTCCTCGGGGGTGTCACCCTGGGATATGCCCACCCCTGGTGTGATCTTCCAGAGGGCGAGTGCGTTCTCGGCATCTGCCGAGGTAAGTGGTCGATAGGTGATCATGGGCCCCAGAGCGTAGCATGAAGATGAGCGGGTTGCGAGGGACCCATGTGCAGACTATTAACGGTCGGGGGTCGCGTGTGGCATACGATCAGGTGTACGGCGCGCCGTTCGTCAGACGGAGCCAGTGCAACTCCGCCTCTACTGCACGAGCATCATCATTCGCAGTTGATACTGCCCGTCATAGCGATAGAGTTGGACCGCAAGTGGTTGGCCGGACGGGTTGGACGGGAGGACAATGGTCATGCGATACTCCACTCCGTCGTCGGTGGGGGCCTGCTCGACTACGGTACGCCCGTCGAGGTTGTTCCCCTGCACGTCGCGAAGGAGTGCCCGAAGCTCAACCCCCGCGG
>JBMCTC010000177.1:0-6742 GCA_048624115.1 Spirochaetota bacterium | reverse complement strand
GGTCGGGCGTCTCGAATACAAAACGATACGCGGTTAGGTCGATTTGCCGCGGAATGAGGCGGTAGCCGTCGGCCATGATGTCGGACTCGCTCGAGAACGAGATCGCGACCACCAGCAAGAAGGGAACGAGACACGCAGCGCAGAAGAGGATGTAGGTCGAGTTGACCAACGTGCCGTAGACAAGACGCTCGCGTCTGGACTCAATCATACCGGGCTCCTAAAACAGACTCGAGTCGGGGTCCATGCGACGAACCACACCATTTGCAACGAGGATCATGACGAAGCCCACGATTGATTGGTAGAGACCCACCGCCGCGGACATTCCGATATCGCCGTGCTCTCGCAAGGCACGAAACACGTAGGTGTCAATGACATCGGTGGTCCGATAGAGATTTCCTGAGTTCCGCGGGATCTCGTAAAAGAGACCAAAATCGGCGCGAAACACGTTTCCAAGCGCCAGGATCAGGAGGATTGTCATGACCGGCAGCAAGAAGGGAATTGAAATGTGCCAAGTCACCTGCAGCTTCGAGGCGCCATCGATTCGAGCCGCCTCGAAGTACTCACGGTTTATGCCCATGAGCGCGGCGTAGTAGAGAATCGTTCCCATTCCGGCACCTTTCCATATGTTGAGAATTGGCATGAGAAATGGCCATGCTTCGGGCGAGGTGTAAACGTTGATCGGCTCCATCCCCATGCCCTCGAGAAGTCCGTTTAGAGCACCGTGGATCGGGTTGAACACTGCGTAGGTCATGTATCCGACAACGACCCACGAGAGGAAGTGCGGTAGAATCGCAATTGTCTGATACGTCTTGATCAGCGGGCGGCTTCGAAGCTCGTACAAAAAGAGTGCGAGCAACACCGCCACAGCCATGCCGGTAACGATAAAGATAAGACTATACCCTACTGTGTTTCGAGTGACGCGCCATGCGTCCTGCGACGTAAAAAAGAAGATGAAGTTATCCAGCCCCGCCCAGGGACTTCCGAGAATGCCGAGGTTGTAACGAAAGTCCTTGAAGGCCAGAACGATCCCGAACATTGGGACGTAGGCAAAGATGAACAGATGGAGAAGAACGGGCGAGACCATGAACAGGTACTCGCGATTCTCGGATCGAATCCAGCGCGAGAGGCGCTTTCTCTCTCCGCTTTCTGTTCGTACTCGCCGCCGTAGTTGTAACGCTTTCACGAGAATGATTCTCAGCCCTGTCCGCGAATCTCGCAATCGTCGGATCTTGAGATCCCGATGCTCGTTTTTGTCGCCTGGTCAGGGTAGATGCCCGATCTTTACTTTTTTATGTCGACTTTTATCCTCGGCTGCGGTCGAGTGGAAGAGAAACTGTAACCACGGTGCCGCCGCCCGGTGGCGATTCGAGCTTGAGCCCGTAGTCACTACCGAGGACAAGGGTGATCCGTTGGTTGATGTTTCGAAGGCCAATGTGCGTCCCGTGGAGATCGACTTCGGTCGATAGCTCACGATTGATCCTCGAGCAGGTCGAAGGATCGACGCCGGCCCCGTCGTCGATGACGCGCAGGACGAGTTCGTATGCATCGGCCTCTGCTCGCACCGTGATCGTGCAAAACCGGTCTACCGGCTTTACGCCGTGATAAAGCGCGTTCTCGAGCAGCGGTTGCAACGTGAAACGCGGAACCCTCGCCGACTCGAGTTCTCGCGGGATATCCCACACAAGAACAAACTGATCGCCGTACCGCGCCTGCTGGAGCTCCATGTAGAGGGCGCCGTACTCCGCCTCAGTCTTGAGTGTTACGAGCTCCTCTGCCGTCTCGAGTGAGGTGCGAAGCAGCTTAGAGAGCTGGGTAATCATGACAGCAGTTTCGTTCTCGCCACCGGTCATGGCCATTGCCTTCCAACGGATCGTCTCGAGCGTGTTGTAGAGGAAGTGGGGGTTGATCTGCGAACGCAAAGCGACTTGCTGTGCACGACGCAGCGAAACGAGTCTTCGTTCAAGCTCGAGCGATACCTCTTGCCGTGAGCTCACGACATCTCCGATCGCGTTGGAGATGTACCGCAACTCATCGTGCCGAGTTTCCGTTGGTCCAAGCTCGGTCGCCTCGTCAAGATTATCCACGAGGTCAAGTATGCGCGCCACCGGCTGAAAGGCGCGCGATGCTATGTAGAAGGCAACGATGCCGCCGACTATTGCAAATGCGGCAACAACACCGAGTATCTGTGCTCGACCACCTGCAAACTGAGAGTTGAGCGTGGCAAGTGGCCGAACTCCCACCACGCGCACTCCAAATCGAGACAGGCTTTCACTAACGAGAACCTGCTCTCCGTCCCACTCGCCATACACCGAGGCTCCGGTCCTACCTGCCTCAGACGTTGTCTCGACGAGGCTCGCGAGCTGCCCGCCGAGCAAGCTCTGGTCAGACGCGTAGAGGATCCGATCGCTCTCGTCTACGAGTAGGACGGAATAGGCGTGAGCGTCGCCGACGGAGAGCACGCGCCTGAGGCCGTCGGTCTCGAACTCGATGTACACAACACCGAGTCGCTCGTCGGTGTGCGGAGGCAGTCTCCAGTAGAGTGCCAATCTACGCTCCTCGAAGGGAAACGTATTGGTGCGCAGGCTAAACCAGCCCACACGACCACGCCATGCATCGAGCTCGGCGTTGAGCGCCTCGAGTTCGTTCGATGTCCCAATTGCCACGAGTCCGCGGTCGGAGGAGATAAGCAGGTCGTTGCCAAACGAGACCAGGTTGACGGTGTTCACGATTGGCATGATGCGAAACTGATGCAACAGTTCCTCGTCGATGTCTTGATACAAAAAAAAACGTTCCTCGCTCGAGAGCAACTCCGTCTCTGCCGTCATGAATCCGAGTACGCGATGATTCGTTCCCATTCTGGCGATGAGCTGATAGATCTGCGTGACAAGCTGATCAAACGTCGCGCGAATCTGATCCGCCTCGAGTTCGTTTACATCGACCATCTGCGTGGTGGCGACGCGCTCGAAGTAGCGTGCCACGTAGAAGGAAACCCCGGCGAGCGGAACGATCGCGAGCGCTACGATGAGAAGATAGGTTCGAACGAAAATACTGTTGAACTTGTAGCTTCGAACCAGGTCCCAGATGCGTGGTCTCATCAATCCGCCTCATTCGGGGCGCGCTGCTGCGCTGCCGACGAGGCGCCGTAGCGCCGGTAGTCCGCCGGAGGAACTCCGGTGAGTCTTTTGAAGACGCGCGAGAAGTGGCTCGCGCTAGCGTATCCAATCGCGGCGGCGACCTCGGCCACATTTTGGTTCCCGGCCGCCAAGAGCTCGCCGGCGCGCTCGATACGGAGTTTGGTGAGGTAGTCGATGAGCTTCATACTCGCGTGGGCATGGAAGAGCCGGCTCAGGTATGGAGCCGAGACTCCCAGGGCTAAAGCCGTCTCGGTCAGCCCGATCGGCTCGCGATAGTGCTCGGCAAGATAGTGCTTCGCGCGCTCGATCAACCGATTCGACTGCGCTCCAAGCATCTCACTCTCGCGCGCGGGTTGCCCGTGAGATTTCGCTCGGGAGCTCGATGCGTAGCCTGTAGCGGCGTAAAGATCCTCAAACGTCTCGGCAACAGCAATCTCTACCACAATCCCAAACATCTCGGTCAGGCCCGAGACGGTTTCCCGCGCGGTTCCCACAACCTCGTCGACGAACGCCTCCCGCGTCATCGGCTCGTTTGCGTGAGCCAAAAAGTGCCGTCGCTCGCGTCCCTCGACTTCGCGTGTACCGATCATTGCAGGGGTATAACGAATGGACCGACCGTCGCCTGCGAGGAGCGTCCCGATTGCATCGGGCAAGAGCGGCTGCCGTTCACGACGGGTCGTACTTGCCGTGACGACGGCGCACGGCCGGCCGGCAAGCGTTTGCGTCTCACCGAGACGTCGGTAGCGCTCGTCAACGCCGGCACGCCCGAGATCACAGTCGGTGAGAACTCGCTCGTAGAACTGTTGCAGCAAAAAACTTCGCTCGCGAGTGCGACGCTCATCTTCTCGCTTGATGCTCTCTCGTTCTTCCCGCTCTCGGGTGAGCTCTGCCGAGAGCGCGCTAAAGACACTACGCAACTCGCTGAAGTCGACCGGCTTCAAGAGATACCCGTGAACGCCCGCGGCAACGGCTTGCTGCGCAAGCTCGAACTCGCGATGACCGCTCAACAAAACCACCCTCGTATCCGGATAGTGCTCGCGTACCTCTCGCGCCAGATCGAGACCGGAGACAAACGTCATTCGTATGTCCGTCAAAATGGCATCTACGGCGCGTTTCTCGAGGTGAGCGAGCGCCTCGCGACCGTCGTCGAGTACGGCCGTGACTTGAAAGCCGACACCGGCCCAATCAAACATCGACGAGAGGCCTTCGCGGATTACTCGCTCGTCATCTACAATAAGCAGAGAGTGCAAGGAACTCACTCAAGGGAGTGTAGCCGCTCTTTTCCTCGCTCGCAACGCAGCGGGGCCGAGTCCGGTGCACTGTTCGCGAATTGTACCATTATGGTGCACTTGTACTACAATGCACTAAAATAGTACACTCGAGCCATTCAGCCGATCGTCATCATAGCCGATATCGTTGGCTCGCGCCGTATCCCCGGTCGGTCCGCCTTCCAGCAGCGCCTCGGCAAGACGCTCGAGCAAATCAATGCCGATGCCGGGGCCGCCCTGCTCTCGCCATACACCATAACCCTCGGAGACGAGTTTCAGGCGGTCTACTCGCGATTCGCGCCGATCTTTCAGAACCTGGTCGCGATTGCGTGGCGATGCTATCCCGAGAAAATTCGCTTCGCGGTGAACGCAGGGCCAATCGCGACCGAGATCAATCCCACCGCCGCGGTCGGCATGGACGGACCGGCGTTTCACGGGGCTCGCGCGGCAATCGAGCGGATGAAGAAGATCGACGAGACGGTTATTGTCGTGCAACGAGAGGGAGCATCGATTGGGCCGGTATACGACGCGGCGTTGCGCGTGCTCAGCATCTATCTCAATGGCCTCGGAGCAACGGCCCTTGGCGCACTCGCGCTCTATTCGCGAGGAGCCGAGCTCGCTACGATGGTTGCAGAGACCGGCGTCAAACAACGCGCCGTTTACAAAGCGATGGACGTGAACTACGTGCGGGAGCACTGGCAGCTGTTCGAGGCCCTCAGCCGGGAGATCGAGCAGGAGTTCGAGCGGCAGCAAGCTTCGTGGTACGAGAGCGCCGCATCTGATATCGTCGGGGCATGAGGCCGCAAAACGTCATCTGGATCACCACCGATCACATGCGCTACGACTGCATCGGCGCGCACGGCAATCCGGCGATGCACACGCCGCACCTCGATCGGTTGGTGAACGCCGCGGTGAGTTTTGACCGGTGCTACGCGAACAGCCCGGTGTGCATGCCCAGCCGAGCGTCTTTTATGACTGGATGCTACCCGCAGCAGGCGGGGGTGGTTGTTAACGGGCAAACACTTGCACCCGATTTTGGGCCCTCGAGCGCACACTCGAGGCGAGTATGCCGATTCGCCCCAGAACCCACCTGTTTTGGCATGAGCAAGCGAAGGAGCAACAATGCCCGGTAACGAATCATCACCCTACACGCTATCCATGGAAGTCCGTGACTACGAGTGCGACATGGAGGGCATCGTTAACAACGCGGTCTATCAAAACTACCTCGAACACGCCCGACACCGCTTTTTGAAGGAGGTCGGGGTCGATTTTGCCGAGCTGACGCGAGCTGGAATCCATCCGGTAGTCGTTCGCGCAGAGATCGACTACAAGCGACCGTTGCGCTCGGGCGATCGGTTTACCGTGACGGTCGAGCTCGAACGAGTTTCCAAACTCAAGTTTGCGTTTGTGCAGACCATTCTGCGCGATCAGGGAGTAAACGAAGGCGCCGGCGAACCGGTAGTGCTCGCACGCATCATTGCCGCGATTATGAATACAGAAGGTCGCCCGCTCGTACCGGAACGCGCGAGCGAGGCGTTTCAACGGCTGCTGTAGGGCCGGCGGCCACCGCGGTTTGAACCGCCCGTTTGGTGTAGCAAATCGCGACGGAGCGTGAGGGACCCTTCTGATTCGGGTTAGGACGCCAGTTATGAAAATACCTCGTTGTCGCCCGAGACGAGCTTCCGCGCGAGCGGGCCCAGGATGAGCGGGACAAGGCCGGCGCCGAGGGCGACGAGCCAGGTCATCATACCGTCGGTCGTGAGGGTCATCACGTCGGAGAGGCCGGGCAACATGACCGCGCCAACAATAAGCGCGAGGCAGAGGCCGATCGCACCCCACACCCAACGATTGCTCGTAATATCGTTCTTGAAGATGTTAGCTCCATCGCCTCGCATGTTAAAGACGTGCCAGATCTGCGAAAACGCGAGCGTGAGGAATGACACCGTCACCGCTGCTTCTTCACTCATCCCGAGCGGGCCGAGCGCGACGAAGAACGCGCCGAGAACGGCAATCGCGATTACAGTACTAAACGCGGCAAGGACACGCCAGTGATGGCTCTCGAGGACCGCACCTTCAGGATCGCGAGGCGGGCGGTTCATCACATCTCCTGAACCCGGCCCGACCCCAAGAGCAAGCGCCGGAAAGACGCCCGTCACGATGTTCAAGTAGAGAATCTGAAGCGGCAGAAGAGGCAATGGTAGCGCAGCAACCGCGGCAACACCGACTGCCAGGATCTCAGCCAGATTGCACGACATGAGGTAGATCACAAACTTCCGAATGTTCTCGAAAATGATACGACCATAACGAACAGCAGCAACTACAGATCCGAGTTCATCGTTG
>JBMCTC010000176.1:0-6758 GCA_048624115.1 Spirochaetota bacterium | reverse complement strand
TCGGCTTCGCGCTCCCGGAGTGACACCAACAGGCGCGCGCACCGTGAGCGCCTTGCGGGCAACACCAAGCTCGATGCTCCCCTCCCCGATCCGGTCGCCGTCGGATTGGATGGGAAGTGGGGGCTCTGTTGTGACCGAAAGACGATCCGAGAATCGAATCCGATCGACGTAGAACCGCTCGTGAGACCGATCGCCGGTCATGATTCCTATGAGCAGAAAAAAGACGGCACGGAACGACCCCATTCGAAATACGAGGAGCTCGAGCAGACCGTCTTCGGGGTTGCTGTCGCCAAACATTTCATCCAACGCCGTCTTTGGAAAGCCGATGTTGCAGACAATTGCCTCACGGCCGCGAAAGGAGTACTCCCTCCCATCTGCAGAGACCGTGAAGCGAGTAGACTTGCGGCGAACGAGCTGCTGCAGGAGGTGTAACGCGTACGCTCCAACCCCGAGCACGCGCTTGAGGCGATCGTCTGCATAGGTCATGGTAAGTGAGCTCAATCCCATGCTCACGTTTAAAAGCGAGAGTCGATCCGCGCGCCTGATGCAGTCGATATGCTGAAGCACGGGCGACTCCTCTACGATGCGGAGTGCGCCGCGTATAGAGGCCGGCACCCCGAGATACTTGGCAAGGATGTTACCGGTGCCGCCGCGCACCACCGAGAGGACGATCTTGTCCCGGTAGAGCCCATTCGCGACGAGGTTGATGGTTCCGTCCCCTCCGATGCAGAGTACCTCGGTGAAGCCGTCGGCTGCCGCAGAGGAAGCTCGCGAGACGATCTCTCGCATGCTCTTGGTGAAAACAATGTCGTGGGGTATCCCGAGTCGGGTGAATCGTCGTGCGACGATCCGGTTCGCCCTTCTGGCCCGCAGCCGCTCGTGACGCCTGTTGATGATGACCAGAATGCGACGTTGCATCTCCCCAAGATACTAATGACGGTTGCAACCGGCGAAACACTCGAGTATCAAGACCAAGCTCGGTGACAACACTTCGCACATGCGGTAGACTTCGCGGAAATCTTCGTGCGAGAGGAATCGCCATGGGCGACATCAAAACAATCGTAGTCGGCGCCGGAGGGATTAGCAATGCGTGGTTTCCCAACCTCGTAGCATCGGGAGCCGAGATCATCGGAATCGTAGACCTCGACCCTGCTCGAGCCAAAGCGGCAATCGAGAAGCACGGGCTTGTCGCAGAAACACCTACCTTCAGCAGCCTCCCGGAAGCGCTGGACGCCGAGCGACCCGACCTTGTCTGTGATCTGACACCGCCGGCGTTCCATTTCGAGACGGCGCGAACGGCACTCTCTGCCGGCTGCCACGTCTACAGTGAGAAGCCGATGTGTGACGATCTGACCAAGGCCGCGGAGTTGAATGCGCTTGCGGCACGCATGGATAAGACCTACGCGATTATGCAAAACCGACGGTTTCGTCCAGAAATCGTTCGCTTCAAACAGAGCATAGAGCGCGGGGATATCGGCACACTTACGACACTAAACGCCGACTTCTACCTTGGCCCGCACTTTGGCGGTTTCCGCGAAGATATGGAGCACGTTCTTCTCTTTGACATGGCCATTCACACCTTTGATATGGCGCGCTTTGTCTCGGGCGCCGACCCCCAGGCTGTCTACTGTCACGAGTGGAATCCGGCCGGCTCGTGGTACTCCCATGGTGCCTCTGCAGTTGCAGTCTTCGAGATGAGCGGTGGCGTCGTCTTTACCTACCGAGGCAGTTGGTGTGCCGAGGGACAGAGCACGAGTTGGGAGAGCGAGTGGCATGCGGTGGGCACCACGGGAAGCGCCCGCTGGGACGGAGGAGCCGGGCTTGCCGCGGAGCGCCTCGTAGCCGGCGCAGAGGGCTTTGCCCGCACCGTCGAGGCGGTGGAGCTTCCTGCGCCAGAGGTTTGGGAGAAGTCGGGACATGCGGCTGCGATCGATGATTTTCTCAACTGCTTGCGGGAGGGACGACAGCCGCAAACGCACGGTGGTGACAACGTTCGGTCGCTCGCTATGACGCTCGAGGCGATTAGGAGCGCCGAGCAAGGCAAACGAATCGAGATCACGCTCTGAGGAGATGAGTATGGCATATCGAGACGAACTGAAGATTCGCATTGGAACTCTCGTGGGCGGCGCCAATGACCCCGCGGAGTATATTCGCCAAATCCTTCCCCATGGATTCGAGAGCTTTTCGATTACCTTTTGGCAGACAACCGAAGGGGTCGATTGGGAGAAGATGGCGTGGGAAGTAAACGAGGCACTTGATGGCAGCGAGGCGGTAATCTCATCGCTTGCCGTTTTTGGCAACCCGCTCGAGAGCGGCGACAAGGACAAGACGACGCTTCGAGCCTGGGAAGAGGCGATCGACAACGCCCGTCTCTTTGGCGCGGATATCGTTGGCGGGTTCACGGGTCGGATACGCGACGTTCCGCTGCACGAGTCGATGCCTCGCTTCAAGGAGGTATGGAGCGAACTTGGCAAGCGCGCCGCCGACAAAGGTGTACGAATCGCCTTCGAAAACTGTGCGATGGGCGGGACCTGGGAGCGTGGCGATTGGAACATCGCCCACACACCGGTGTGTTGGGAGATGATGTTCCACGAGGTCCCCCTCGAAAACCTCGGTCTCGAATGGGAGCCATGTCACCAGCTGACGTATCTCATCGATCCAATGCCACAACTCCGCGAATGGGCGCCACGCATCGTGCATATGCATGGAAAGGATGCGTCGGTGCATTGGGATACGGTCAAGCGCTACGGCATTTACCACTCGATGGCGCCGGACATCGCGCTACCCGGGCAGGCAACCCCGGTACCTCCGTTCTCGTACCACCGTATGCCCGGCATGGGAGACAGCAACTGGAAGGACATCATTACCGAGCTCCGGCTGGTTGGATTTGAAGGTTCTATTGACATCGAGGGATGGCACGATCCGGTCTATCGGAACGAGCTCGAGATGACCGGGCAGGTTCACGCGCTCAACTATCTCAAAGAGTGCCGTGGCGGGTCGTTTGTCCCGAATCCGCAATCGTAGCGACTGCGGGCATCCCCGCATTGGATAGTTCGCGTGCAAGAAGTATTGACCCTCGATCAGTTTGCCCCCGCCGACCGAGTATTCGTGTTTGCGTTTATCGCACTCTACACATGGCTCATGCTCGTTCGCCTCATCTACCGACGGCGAGCGGGCGACCTCAAGCGTCGGCTGCTCAACGCGGAAGAGGGCGTTCCCAACGTGGTTTTTCGGTGGGCGGTTGGCCTTTTGCTCGTTGGTTCGATCGTGCTCTACTTTGCGCTTCCAGGCCACCCTTCATGGGCATATTGGGTCGTTCCGAGTTCTCTCCGGTTCATTGGCGTTGGCGGCGCAGGGCTCGGAATCGCCCTCATTTGGTGGTCGCATGCAACACTCCAAGAGACATTTAGCACGACGCTTCGGCTTCGCGAGGATCATAGGCTCGTGACACACGGCCCCTACCGGCATGTCGCGCATCCCATCTATACGGGTTTCCTGCTGCTCTTTGTCTCTACCGTTGTTTTCACCCGCAACTGGGTTGTCGGCTCACTTGGTGCGCTCGTGATTGGCTCGCTCATGACAACGAGACTCGTCCGTGAAGAGCGTATGATGCGACGCAGGTTCGGCGGCGAGTACGAAGAGTACCTCAAGCGAACCGGCCGCTTCTTTCCGCGGCTTCGTGCGAGCGAAGAAAACGACCGCTCCTAACGAGCGACTGGTTCACTGCTTACCGCAGAGTCAACGATATCCATCGTGAGCAGATGCGAGCGCAGAAGAAGCCGGCAAGGGCGGCATTCACTCGCATTGTCGCGGTGCTCGCAGGAAGCAGCCAAGGGCGAAGTAGGCGACCTGGCAGTCTGCGTTCGGCTACGCGTGTGCCGGCGTGTGCGAGGCGCGCTCCTTGGCCGTAATGATCAGCATCTGCAGCCGATTCTCGATGTTCGCAAAACTCGTGTCGGGGTCGTAGTCGAGCGCGAGTACCTGGATATCGGGACGCTCTTTCTTGATCGCTTTCACGATACCTCGGCCGGTAACGTGATTGGGAAGACACCCGAATGGCTGAAGAATCAAAAAACTCGAAATTCCGTGCTCGGCATGATGGAGGATCTCACCGGGGATCATCCACCCCTCCCCGCTCGTGAACGTACGATCGATGATCGAGTGCGCACGGTCGGCGACTGATGAGAGGTCTGGCGTGGGCTCATAGAGCGGGTGGCGACGCTTCTCCTTGTCGATCACGGCTACGACGTAGCGGACAAAGCGAGCCGTCACACGCGTCACAAACATCTCGAGCACAGGAAAGCGCACGTGATAACGGTCGCGCTGATCGATCTTGAGCAAGAACTCCCGGTGTAAGTTGTTGAAGAGGTCGGGCAGAACAACTTCCATGCCGTTCTCCTCGAGATAGCGTTCAATTCGCCCATTGGACTCAGGGTGAAAGTTCAACAGAAACTCGCCTATCGCAAAGACACGAGGCTTGCGAGTCGTGCGGTCGTAGGGAAGGTCGATGAATCGAGACACGCTCTGCGAGAACGCGTTGAACGCTTTGCGAATACCGCGATCAAAGGCGCCGGCAATCTCCTCGAGGCACTCATCAAACAGTTGGTCGGTCGATCCGGGCTCAAGCTCGTAAGGTCGGATCTTTCGCCTGAGGTCCTCGAGTGCATCTACCATGACGAGTCCCCATAGCATCCGATACTCGAACATGGCCCCGAGCTTCTCGCCGGGATGCAGGCCACGCAGATCCTCGTCGGTCGTGATAATCGGGATCTGCGGATACCCGGCGGCATCGAGTGCGCTTCGAGCCATCATCGCGTAGTGTGCGAGTCGGCAGTCGCACTGACTCTTCGCGAGCGCCAAGACGGAGTGGTCGGGATCGCATGTCCCATCCTCGAGCGCCGCGAGCATCTCGCCTATGTTGATCTGCGCGGGATAGCACATGTCGTTATGCACGTACGCCTTGCCGAGCTGTGCGGCACGACGGCCGGCCATTGGCAACGCGCGCGCCTTGAATCCGTCCTGCCGCAGTGCCGCCGAGCCGATCACGGCGAACGATCGGCTGACATTTGGAATCCACAGCGTTTTGGTAGGATGCACTTTGCGGGAGTAGGGAGAGGTGTAGGCGGGTGGAAAATCGATACGTTCCGGAGCCCGAACGAGGCTCCTCCGCCTCGCTACCGTTTCCACAAAGCTCTGAATGCGAATGTTGAGCGGACCGGCAACGTCGCTCTCGTCCATCTTCAGGTAGAGCGGGCTCTTGCCTCCTACCGCGAGCAGTCGGGTCACCTCGTCGCTGATGACGGCGTCGTGGCCGCAACCAAAGCTCACAACCTGCACAAACTCGAGGCGCGGATCGCGAGCCACGGTGATTGCCGCAGCGAACATTCGCACATGGTAGTTCACGGTGAGCTCGGCCCGAACGGGCGTGAGATCAACGCAGTCGAGGTCGGGTACCGCCTCGAGCGGCAGCACCTTAACCCCCCGTTTAAGGAAGTGTTCGGGCAATTCGTGATTCACCAACGGATCGGTGTGGTACGGTCTTCCAGCTATGACGACAGCAAACTCGTCATCTGCAACCGTCTCGAGAAGCGCTTGCCCCGCATCTTGAAGCGCCGCCGTCCGTTCTGCCTGAACGCGATCGGCCTCCGCAACCGCAGCCTTCACAGCGTCCGCGGGGAGGCCAAACGTCTGCCCGACCCACGCAACGAGAGAATCAACCTTCGCGCGTGCATCGACCCAATGAAAGACCGGCGTATCGGTGGGAATCCCGTGATCCTCCGGATTCTCGGCAATCTTGAGCACCGCAGGGTAGCCCTTCAAAACGGCGCAAGCGTGATTACTGCACGCATCTTTGTTCTCAGGGATCATACGATTCATGATCGGCATAAAGATGCGATCAGGGTGAAGGTCGACGAGTGCCTTGAGATGGCCGTGCGAGAGTTTCGCCGGGAAGCACGCGGTGTCGGAGGGCACGAGAGGCAGGCCGCGCTCGTAGATGGCCTTCGTGCTCGGCGGCGAGACGATTGTCTTGAAACCGAGGGTCGCAAAGAACGCACGCCAGAACGGCAAGGTGCTCCACATCTCGAGGGAACGGGGAAGCCCGATCGTGATCTCTTTTGCAGGGCTTACCGTGGTGACCTCAGGATCCGCGAAGAGCAGCTTTTGCCGCATGGAGAAGAGATCCGCTCGTGATGCTTTGAGTGCGCGAATCTCCTTGAGCCTCGCCTTCGCCGCGGGATCCGTTGGGTCTTCGACCACCTCACCGCGCTCACATCGGTTACCCGTGACCAGTCTGTTGCCGTTTGGAAACTCGATCACCGTACGGCGACAGTTGTTCGAGCAGAGTAGACAGACGAGGCCGCTTTGCTTCTTGTAGGTAAACGCCTCGAGCGCCTCCCAGCCGACGAAGCTGCTCGTTCTCACGGCCGTCCCGGCCGCCTCGGCCTCGCGGATCTTTTTGATTGCCAGGAGCCCAACGCCGATCGCACCCATAACACCAGGGTAGGGCGCGCGCATGACGTCACGTCCGATATGTTGCTCCATGGCCCGCAAGACGGCGTCGTTCTTGAACGTCCCGCCCTGGACAACGACACCCGATCCGATCGCGCTCAAGTTTGAAAGCCGAATAACCTTGCTAAAAACATTCTCAATGATTGAACGACACAGACCCGCCATGATGTCTTCGGGAGTCTTTCCGTTTCGCTGCTCGGTTATGATTGAACTATTCATAAACACGGTGCAGCGGGAGCCGAGGGAAG
>JBMCTC010000175.1:0-6759 GCA_048624115.1 Spirochaetota bacterium | reverse complement strand
CGCTAATGCTACCAAACACGACGCCGAGGAAAAAGTAGAGATTCCCACTCACCAGCATAAAGCGAGGCTTGACGAGCCCTTGCGTGATCACGTGCGTCGGATCGGGATCGCCGGGAACATCGACTCCATGAAGATAATCGTAGTAATCGTTCAACACGTTTGTCCCGGCGTGAAAGAGCAGCGCCGAAAGCGCGTAGAGCGGGAGTGTCCACCAATCGATGTCAGCACCGGTATGGATTGCGACGGCAATGCCAAGGAGCGTGGGCATCAAACTGGCGGGAAACGAGTATGGGCGGAGTGAGCGGAACCAGCGACCCAGAGCCGTCATGCGCTCCGCTTTCGCTCGGGCACGAGGTTCTGCGTCGACTGACTCAGCCGGAAGGCGGTCTTGTAGAAGTGTGAGGCGCGCCCGCCACCAAAGTGTCGAAAACCGCACATGATGTAATGAAGCCTCAACCCGAGGTTCCCCCGCACGCGGATGACGCCAAAGATCTTGCCACTGCTCGTTCCGCCGAGCGGAATAACCCAGCCGAGGTCTACGGGAGTGAAGGTTCGCAGCCGCCGCCCCTGCAGCATTCTCGCCGCATTCTGTCCCGCGCGCCGACCAGAGTAGTGGGCGATGTTTACCGCTCGTCGCGTGAGCGCATCACGCTTCTTGATCGCAGCAAGGTCTCCCCCGATAAAAACCTCAGGATGACTCGGTAATTGCAGATACTCATTCGTGATGATTCGGCCGTCTCGTGTGGCCTCGACCTCAACTGAGAGACGTGGCGCAGCGCCCACCATTCCCGCCGACCAAATCAGAAGGGCGTTGTGAAAGCGAGTACCATCTCCGAGGAGCACTTCGCGAGACGAAGCACGATCGACCAGGGTAGAAAGCTTCAGGTCGATCGATCGCTCTCGTAAATACCCATGGACCCGCTGTCGCTCGCTCTCGGAGAGCATCGGGAGAATATCCGTTGCAGCGTCTACGAGCGTGATCTTTAATCGATCGCGGTCGGGGACACCGTCTCGAATAGCAACCGCCGTCTCAATCCCGGTATAGCCCGCCCCCGCGATAACTACGTTGAGCTCTTCGGCGGTCGAAAGCCGAGCCGCCAACTCTTCGCGGAGCGCTCGAGCAGCCTCGAGCGAATGCACCGTGAACGCGGGTGCAGATCGGAGCGCAGCCGGACGCTGAGACGGTACTGATCCCGTTGCAATCACGAGCACGTCGTAGACCGGCTCAAAGTCGGCCTGCATCTTCACGCCCGACACCACCCGCTTGTCGAGATCGATCTCGTGAACACGTCCTCGTACGTAGGTGAACTCGTCGCCGGCAACCTCGCCTAGCGGTCTCGAGAGAGCCTCGTCGTTGAGCCGTCCGGAGAAAAGATCGGGAAGCGAAGGGATCATGGTCGCGTCACCTGAGTCATCTATCAATTGCACGTGAGCGGAAGGATGCGAACGTCGAGCCGCCCGAGCGGCTTGTACTCCGGCAAAGCCTCCGCCAATAATAGTGATTGTGTCCATTTTCATGGTAAGATGAGAATAAGCACGCCGGTGCGCGCGGGCAAACCTTTCTGCTTGCCGCGATCGCACGAAAATGCCTATGCTCTTTTCTCATGGGTGCTTCGCGCGAGAGCGCATCCGCTACCGCGCTTCTTCTCCTCAGCTTTCTCGTCATCAATGCTGCTCTGAGCACTTACGTTTGGGCACCGGTCGGCGCACCGGCGTTGATGCTGGTGCCGCTTCCCGAAACACTTATCCTCTTTTGGATTCTCGTGCTTCTCGCTCCAAGAGCACACAGCTCGCGATTGGCACGCATGACCCTCTGGGTGACGGGAGCGGTCCTGGGCATCCTCGTTGGCTTTGCTCTTGCCGAGTCCTTCTTTCGCTTCTACTACGCCCGGCCGTTCCTGCCCCGCTCCGACATTGGGATGATCCGCGGCGCGCTCCTGCTCTTTCTCGAGGACCGCACTCGGTTCGTAGACATCCTTACGCCGCTTACGATCGCTTCAGTTTTTCTCGTGCTCTGCGGGCTCGGCATTGGAATCGTACTCGCCCTCTCGCGCCTGGCGCGCGCGGCTCGGAAAATGCTACCGGCTCTCGCCTCGCTCTCGGCCGTCGCACTACCGATCATGCTCGGGGTTGGGCTCCCAGCGTCGCTCTTTGGGTTTACGGTGAGTTCGTGGACGCGGTCCGATCGCATCGAGTTTCAGAGCATAGAGGTGGATGGGGTCGAAGCAGCCCCGCGTGCTCGGGACGTGCCGGAATACGCGTTGCCGGGGCTCCTCGATCGCGATATCTACTTCTTTGCCGTAGAGGGGTATGGTTACGCGACGGTCGCCAGACCGGAGATCTCTGAGCTCATCGAGCCGTATCGCGAGCGATTTTACGAGGCGCTTCGAGGAAGGGGCTACGAGGTGCGAAGCAGCTACCTTATCTCGCCCGTGGCCGGCGGCTACTCGTGGCTCGCCGAGGCAACCATTCTCACCGGGCAATGGATCGACTCGCAGGAGCGATTCCTTCAGCTCTACGACGCCGATATCGCTGCTCTTCCTCGAATGCTCTACGATGCGGGATACCACACAATCACCTTCCGGCCGGGAACCGTTCATGGATCGTGGCCGGAGGCTTGGGATCTCTACGGGTTTCGCGAGGCAATGGTCGCCCACGACGGTGACTTTGACTTCGTCGGCCCTTGGTTCTCGTACGTGCCAATCACCGATCAGTTTGCGCTCTGGGCGGGACATAATCGCCTCGAGGCAATTACCTCTTCCGGCGGAGTCGCCGAGCAAAAGCCGATGTTGGCCTGGTGGCAGTTGGTGAGCAGCCATACGCCATTCAACCGCATCCCTCCTGTCATCGAGGATTGGCAGGCACTCGGCAACGGCCAGATCTACAACGAGCGAGTCGGTGAGATCGAGACATTCGACAACACGTGGACCGGCGGGACCGAGCTCGTCGAAGGCTACGTCGCCGCAATAGGCTACGTGTTCGAAGTGCTTACGAAGTATGTTGAAGAGCTCCTCGACACGAGTCGTAATCCGATCATCGTCGTCTTTGGTGATCATCAGCCGCAGCGACCGATCCGCTCCCCAAACGCCCATCTGTCCGTGCCTATCCATGTCGCAAGCCGCGATCAGGCGATTATTGATCAGTTCGCACGCCGAGGCTACACACCAGGCATGGTCGGCACCGCGCCCCCGCCCCACCCCGGTATGGACATCTTTTTCCCGATGCTCGTCGAGCTCGCCCGCGCGCCGGCCGAAGCGGCAAGAGAAATCGCGGACTAAACAAGGAACAGATTGCTCGTAGTCGGTTCGCGTAGTTACCTTAACACAGGATGAATAAATCCAATCTCACCAACGGAAATTGGAGCGGTTCGCTTCTGTCCAACAATGCCGGTCCCCGTACGATTCCTCTCTATATTCATCTCTTCCCACTCCAACTCGGAAAGAGCGCGTTCCCTGCACCGAGTCTCTATGCCTTCGAGCGGATCTATCACCGCTGGAACATGACCCACGCGGCGATCGTGACCGTTCTCATTTTGGCCGCCGAGCTCGCTCTGGTCGCGTCGACGGCAACGCTGGTGCTCGCGGTGTGGAGCGCAATTGCGCTCTGTGCGCTCTTTACCATTGGCAAGCGATTTCATCCGGACGGAGCGGGGCCTGCGGTGCCAAACACGTTGACTTCGTTTCGGGTTTTCGCGGCGGTCGCAGTGTTCGTGATATTGGGCGTCGCATTTGCAAGACCGCGCACGGCCGCCCTCTTCGCAGAGCAACTTGGATGGTGGATGGTCGGGGGACTGCTTCTTATCGAGACATCCGATCTGCTCGACGGCTACCTCGCTCGTCGGATGCGTTCGGGACGCTTTGGTTGTACGTGGGACATGGAGAGCGACGCGATCTTCGCGATGGCGCTGTCGCTCTCACTGCGGCATCTGCACGGCGTGGGCATCTTCGTGCTTGCGATCGGCCTCATGCGATACCTCTATGTCCTGCTCGCACGATTCGACGGAGACCCCAAAGTCTACCCCAAGGCGTATAAGCTCTTGGCCAAGACTACGACCGCGATTCTTGTGTCTGCACTTATCGTTATGCACGCTCCAATCTTCTCGTCCGCGGCTCGATCGGTCATCCTGCTGTCGGTTCTCGCGCTGCAGCTCACCTCGTTCTCGTGGGATTTCGTTCTCCAGCGACGCGCCGCGCTCGACACGTAGCCTCCCCGTGAACAAGAAGGATCTTCGCTGGCTCATCGCCGGAAATGCCGTATCGGCCTTTGGAAACGCAGTCTATTTGATTGCGATTCTCCTCTTGCTCAAACAGTTTAGCGATTCGGCGCTGACGCTGGGGCTCTTTCAGTTTTTGGCCCTCTTCCCCGGTTTTCTGCTGAGCCCTGTGACTGGTGCCATGGTGGACCGGATCTCGCGACGTGCAATCATCGTTGTGACCGATCTCGTGCGGGGGGTAATCATGATCACCGCCGGTGGTCTGCTATTTCTGCCTCGCTTTCAACTTCCCTCGCTCTTACTCTCAGTGGCGCTTCTGGCCGGCGTTGGCCACGCCCTCTTTGTTCCCGCCGTGCACGCGCTGATCCCGACACTGGTGCCCGCCGAGCGCCTTCACGCCGCCTCAGGGATGAGAGCCGCGAGCAGTCAGGTAGCGAACTTGGTAGGAAACGCTGTAGGCGGAGCCCTCTTTGTGATTCTCGGTGCGCCGGTTCTCTTCTTGATAAACGGCGCGACGTTTCTGCTCTCGGGAATCCAGGAGTCGTTTATTCGCGAGGGTGGGAACTCCCGCTCCGTTGAGCCAAACAAGGCTCCCTCGCTTAGCCTCCTTTCCGAAGCACGAGCGGGTCTCAAGCTGCTTGGAGAACAGGTAATGCTCCGCCGTGCGATCATCTCCCAGGCGGGACTCTTCGCAATCTCGTCTGTCTTGACGCTCGCGATGCCGTTTATCGTGATTGACGAACTCGGTTACTCGGAGAGCTTTGTGGGGGTGCTCTTCGCCGTTGCGCTTGCCGGTGGCATCCTGGCCTTCGTTGTTCAGAGACGATGGTCCCCTGCTCGGATGGTAGAGCAGCCGCTGCTCTTCTACGCCTACGTGGCGGTTGCCGTCGGTTTCCTGTTGCTTTTGATCTCGATCGAATTGCCGGCTCTGATGGTGGTGGCGTTTCTCTCAGGGATGGCTGCGGCCACGATCTACCTCTTCGCGGTAACGTGGATCCAGATCCAGACGCCCGCGAACTTTCACGGTCGACTCTTCGCGGTACTCGAGGCGGCAAGCTCCTTTGTCGCGCCAACAAGCTACTTGGCCGCGGGAGCCCTCCTTGACGCACTCGGCGGGTCGCAGCGGTGGTGGCTCTTTCTGGGAATGAGCGTATTGTCAACGCTATGGGCCTCCGTTCTCTGGTTGCACCGCAGAGCTACCCATTCACCGAACCAGACGTGAGTCCACGAACGAGTCGTTTCTGAAAAAGCACGGCAAGGATCACTACCGGCGCAACGGCAACAATCGTCGCGGCAGAAACCCAGCTCCACTGCAGCTCGAACGCCTGGCTGTAACCGAGAATTGCAACCGGCACCGTACGAAGACGAGGAAGGCCCAAGCTCACCGTAAAGGCGTGCATGAACTCGCCCCAGGAACCCAGGAAGCTCAGGACACCGGCAGAGACAATCGCGGGCGCCGAGACCGGTACGATAATCTGCCAGTAGAGTCGCCAAAAACTCGCCCCATCGATGTAGGCCGCCTCCTCGAGGTTATACGGCACTCGTGAAAGGTAGCTCGTAAGAAGAAGGGTCGCGAGAGGTACGCCGTAGGCAATGTTCGGGATGATCATGGCCCAGAGCGAACCAACGAGGCCGGCCGCTCGAAGCATGATAAAGGTGGGCGCAATAATAATGATGGGTGGGACGAGCCCCGCGGCCTGAACGAGCAGGATCGAGGCAAACTTGAAGCGAAACCGCAAGCGGGCAATTACGTACGCCGCGAATCCCGAGAGCAGAATCGTGCCGACCATCGCGCCGGAAGAGACAAGAAAGCTGTTGAGGATCGCCCGCTGAATGGCAAAGCTCGGGGTAAATACCTTCTCGTAACTCTCGAGTGTCGGTTCGTCGGGCAGATACTCGACCGGCGTACGGAACTCGGTTCCAGGCGCCTTTACCGAGGTAATCACGATCCAAAAGAGCGGCCCGAGACAAAAGAGACCGATCAGAGTCGTCACGAGAAGCGAGGCCGCGAAGTGGCGGCGACGTTTTCGGGTGCTCATCTGGCCCGCCCTTCGACCGAGAGCTGATTCTTGATTCGAAAGAGGTAGATCACCGCTACTGAGAAAATCAGCACAAAGCTGATAATCGCGTACGCCGAACCCAACCCATACTGGCTAAAGCTGAAGTACGTCTTATAGGTGATCGTACTCAACGTCTCGGTGGAGCCGCCTGGGCCACCGCCGGTCAAACCGTAGACCAGGTCAAAGACGCGAAGAGCGTCTCGAGTTCGGAAGATAAGCGCAACAAAGAGTACCGGGAGCATCGTCGGAAGCGTGACCGAGAAGAATCGCCTGAACGCGCCTGCCCCATCGATCCGCGCAGCCTCCTGCATTTCCTTGGGAACCGTCGCGAGACCGGCCATACAAAAGATGCTCGAGATTGCGGCGCCCTTCCAGACATACGCCCACGTCACGGCCAGGTACGCGAGGGCCGGTCGGGCAAGGAAGAGCGGTGGCGAATCGGTGAGCCCGGTCCGCACAAGCAGGTCTCCGATCAACCCGACGTCG
>JBMCTC010000174.1:0-6838 GCA_048624115.1 Spirochaetota bacterium | reverse complement strand
TCTTTGTTTCGCTCGCGAGACCTCGCCGTTGCGCAAAGATCGCCACCATGTAGCCGTCCTTGCGTTCTCCCACACCGAGTTGAATGGGGCCGGTATCCGACACGAGCGAAGCCAAAATCAGGAGCTCGCGAATTACCGACAGGACAAGACCAGTCACTTGGTTGGCAAAGACCAGCGAGGCATCGGCGATTTGGATTTGAATCTCTCGGCCGCTTTGAGACTCGCGTCGGAACGCACCGACCGCTCGCTCGACGAGTTGCTCGGCGAGCGCCGGCACATCGAGTTCATCGCGAACACTAGCGGGCTGGATAACAACGACAACTCCGGCGCACTTGTGCGTTGCATCGTAGACGGGTCTGCCGACCATGAGCATCTCATGCTCCGAGCCGTCTGCATACTGCGTGCGAAAATCACGTTCTATTACGACCTCTGCCGAGCAACCATGAAGCAGCTCGCTCATCAGCCCCTCGTCAAAACCCTCGTTCGGAATCTCGGAAACGCTTGTTCCAAGCACCTGTTCGGGGTTGAGTTGAGACGTTCTGTAGAACGCCGGATTTGCGTACTGCACCCGCAACGAGGCGTCGGTGACGAGGATCCCGAATTGGGAGCTATCCGCGACGGTGTAGAGCTTTCGCAGAAGGTCGATACTATGTGACTCGCGGGTGGCCTCTCGAATCACACCGATGGTACCAACGACCTGCGAGGTCCCGTCCGAGTGAGTCACAACGTCGCCGCTCGCCGTCACATATCCGAGCACCGGCTCTGCGGTCGTACGATTGCCGGACCGCATGAGTACGGCAAGCTCCCGAGTACTGCGAGCTCCACGACGACGCTCGTCAAAGAGCCCGGGGGTGTTGCCGTTTGTTACGGTTCCGGCAAGTGGCGGAAGCACCGAGTCCCGGCTCACTTGCTGCACGCTTTCATTCTCGAGGAGCGTACTGAAGTGCTTCCCCAATAGATCCGACTCTTCGTAGCCAAGCTGAGAGATGCTTTCGTTCAAGTAGGTGAAGTGCCCATTCTGATCGAGACGGTAGACGATTTCGCGAAGGGCGCGCGAGGCGATTTCATGACGTTGTCGCTCTCTGTCCTGCGTTCCTCGACGTCGGTCGGCGAGTTCTATCCGTAGGCGAAGTTCGCTGCGCTCTCGCTGGGTGTCACCTCCAACGACGATAAAGTCGTCTATCCCATTGAGGCGCGACTCACTCCCGCTTCGACACAACACGATGCACGGGGTCTCACTCTCAATAATGCCGCGCTGCACCGCCGAGTCGAAGTAGGCGCCGTCCTCTACGACAAGTGCCTCGAACACATCGGAGTCTAACGATTCCAGCAGTTGACTGCGGTCGGTAATGAGAATGAACTTGGTTTCAGGCATTTCAGACTGGACGCCTGAGACAAGGGCCTTTCCATCTATGTCGGAGGTTGCAACCAACACGCGCATGCTCAGATTATAGGACAGAAGTAGATCCCTGTCATCGGTCTATTGAGGATAAAGTCTCAATTAGTGTGGATATGTCCTCTTCCGTGGTATCGAAGGAGCACATGAGTCGGACAACCGATTTCTCCGGTCCTGACTCCCAAACGTAGAAGTACTTGACCTTCTGCGCCCGCTCGATGAGGGCATTTGGTAGCCGAACAAAAACCGCATTCGCCTCGACCGGATAGACAATCGTTGCGTCAGAGAGGGTTCCAATGCGCTCGGCGAGCAGCTGCGCCATGCCGTTCGCGTGCTGTGCGAGGTCTCGCCACAGCTCGGTGCCAAAGAGCGCATCTACCTGGGCGGAGATGTAGCGCATCTTGCTCGCAAGCTGCATGCCCTGCTTCCTGATGTATTTCATCTCTTTCGCGAGTTCTCTTGAAAAGACAACGACCGCCTCACCGAACATCATCCCGTTTTTGGTGCCACCAAGCGAGAGGATATCGACGCCGGACCGGACCGTCAGGTCGGCGAGAGAGCTGTCAAGCGTGACAGCCGCATTTGCTATCCGTGCGCCATCCATGTGTAGGTAGAGTCCGTGCTTCCTGCATATCGAGCTGATCTCCTTTATGGTGACTGGATTGTAGACCGTTCCGAGTTCGGTAGCCTGGGTGAGCGAGACAATCCTTGGCTGCGAGTGGTGCTCGACCGAGAGGGCTGAAAGCGTCTCGATAATCGACTCCGGCTGAAGCCGGCCGTCAATCGAAGGCTTTGCCAGAAGCTTGGCTCCGGTATAGCGCTCCGGCGCCCCGCACTCGTCCGTGTTGATGTGCGAAACATCGGTACACACAATCGCGTGATGCCCCTGAAGTGCGCTCTGCATCCCGAGAACATTTGCGCCGGTGCCATTGTAAACGAAAAACACCTCGGCCTTTCGACCGAAAACCCGCCTGAGACTCCTCGTCGCGCGTTCGGTCCACACATCACTGCCGTAGGAAACTGCGTGTCCTTCGTTTGCAGAAGCGAGCGCATCCATGACTGCCGGATGCACGGGTGAACTGTTGTCGCTTGCAAAAAACCGGTTACTCACTGCTCCTCCAAGATCTCGTTCATTAGTTCCTGCACCGCCTCATTCTCCGGCGCCAGCTCCATTGCACGCTCCGCGTCAAGCTTCGCCCGGTCGAACTGCTCAAGCTGCGCGTAGAGGCGGGCTCGCTGGAAGAGACACTCAACCTGATAGGGATCGTGTTCGAGGCACGTGGAGAAGTCGCGTTCAGCCTGCTCATACTGATCCATCATCCTGTGTGCGGTCCCGCGGTAGAAGTAGCCTCGCCAGTTGTCGGGATCCAGCTCAAGCGCCTCATTCATGTCGGTGAGCGCATCGTGGTAGCGTTCGGCCGCCAGCCGAGCGATCCCGCGGTGAAGGAGCACAATTGCGCGGATGTAAACCCGAGGCTGAGAGCGGAGAATCTGAGTGTAGAGTTCTTCGGCGCGCTCGAAGCCTCCGGCATTGTGAGCACGCAATGCTTCGAGCAAGAGTCGGTCCAGACCACCGCTGGCATCCGACCAGGCACTCTCCGGTCCGATGCGTCGTTCTCGCTCGGGCCCCCGATCGAGCTCGGCAGAAACACCGAGGGTCGCCGAGTCGCCATCCTCAAGCCGGCCGGCCACCTTGAGGTACGCTAAGTCTCCGGTGGCACGTCCCACCATACTCCAGAACCTGGATCGCCGCTCGCCCAACTCATCCTGAAGCGAGCGCTGGTGATCCCTGATCTCCTGAAAGGTGATATCCGAGAGGCTGAGATTTGCGTTGAGCGCTGCTAGTTTGCGTCTGATGTTCTCGCCAAACGGCGTAAACTCCGCTTTGTAGACGAGTTCATGCTCGACCTCGGCCCACGCGTCCTGGAGGATCGTCCGGATTTGAATCTCAAAGTCAAAGGGAGGCGAGAGATGAAAAGTCTCAAGGAGATCAGGCGCAACCTCCACGAGGCAGTGGATCGACCGGTACCCAAACTCCTGGACCGAGAAGTCTGCACCCTTGTGCTCAACTTCACAGACGGTGAACTGTGACCGAATACAGCGTTCAGCTAACGCAACATCCTCGAGAAAGGGACACACGATTCGCAACGCGACGAGATCGTGAATCTCAACAAAGCTCGCGCTCTTCTCGCGAGATCTGCTGATACGCTGCAGCTTTTGATAAAAGCTCTCGAAGCTCTTTACGCGTGCCTTGATGTTCGCGCGAATGCCGCACTGTCGCAATGCACTCTTGGTCTGCCGCTGCAGTTCAAACAGCAACCGCTCGAACGTCTCGCCATGACCTTCGAAGCGATCTCTGAGCGTCGCCTTGGAGGGAAGCGGCAACTCGACACGGAGGATGTGCGGTGATTGATGTCTCATTCGGTCTCAGACTGAAGCAAGAGCATAAGAAGCTCTTCTTCTTCTACCACGATTTCCCGAATTTCAATATCAAACGCCATCGATTTTCCCTGCTTTGTCATGAGGCGAACACTCCGCTTACCGGGCCGTCGTTCTTTGAGGAGCGAGATCATACGATTGAGCTCATCCAGATTCTCGTAATCGGCAAGCGCGAACCCGCCGGTCCCGACGATCTCATCGCTTGAGAAGCCCGTTGCCTCCGAGAACGCCTGATTGACGTCCATGATTGCATTCGTGGCGGCATCAATCAACAGGCTCGGCACCGGACTCGCATGGAATGCACCCTGAAGCTTCCGCGCACCCCGCTTGAGGATCTCCTCGGATCGCTTGTGATCAGAAATATCTACGATGAGATAAAAGCTGCCGCGTCCGTTGCCACGCTCGCCCTCGATCGTTCGGGGCGAGACCGTGACCGGGATTTGCGCTCCATCTTTCGCGACCAGTGAACTCTCGAACTCTCGGTCGAGTTGGAGTGACTCTGCACCGGCAGTCAAAAACGAGTCAAGAGTGCGCTTGCCAACGAGCTCTTCGGCCGTGGTCGAGGTGAGTTCGCAGAAGGCTGCGTTTGCGTAGATGCAGACTCCATCGCGGTCGCTGACCCAAATGGCTTGCTTGGAGCGCTGTACGATTTGCCTGAACTCGAACTGCGCCTCTTCGAGACGTTGCTCGGTCGATCGGAGCTCAGTAATATCTTGAAAGGCCCCGTAGATGCACCGATCACCATTGGGCAAGCTACCGGCTCGCGCGTCAAGTTTGAGCCACCGGTCGCGATCGCCGTCCGACACGAGTCGGAACTCCATTTGGCCCTCAGTGCCGCTCCGAAGGCGAGGCCAGAGCGCTTGCAGGCGAGCGACATCGTCGGGATGCACGAGATGCGCAAAATCCGCCGGCGAGACGAACGTAGCATGCGAGAGTCCAAACAGTGCACCGCTGTCGCCAAACTCCCACTCGAGAGTATCATCCTCTCGATCTTCTGCAAGGCGGATGCAAAACGCGTAGTCTGCAATGACCTCCGAGAGCATGCGGTAGTGTGCCTCACTACGTCGTAGTTTGCGCTCAAGTTGGGCCCGTTCAAGCGCAACCTCGATTGCGCCCGCGAGTTCCCGATCGGTAAACGGTTTTACGATGTACCCAAACGGCTGCTCGCTTCGTGCCCGTTGAATCGTGGTCTCATCTGCGTATGCCGTGAGGAACACCACCGGCACTTGCATCTTTTTCCTTATCGCGGAGGCTGCCTCGATCCCATCCATGCTGCCCTCGAGACGGATATCCATGAGAACAACATCGGGTGCCGTTTGGACCACCTGTCGAACGGCAGCCTCTCCGCTTGCGGCAACACCTGCCACGATGTAGCCGAGCTGCTCCAACCGTCGCTCGATGCTCGCGGCAATCACAGGTTCGTCTTCGGTAACAAACACTTTGCTCCGTTCCATTAGAGTTCCTCTTCGGCGTGAGGCTCGCCGGGCACCCGGAAACTCTGAAAGAGCTCCCTTCTGTTCGATACCCGAAGCTTGCGATAGACGCTTGTGAGGTGCTTCTTGACGGTCACCTCTGCAATCGTGAGCTCAGTCGAAATGGCACGATTCGACATGCCGGAAATGATCAACAGTAGTACCTCATGTTCCCGACGGGTCAACTGCGTGCTCTCAAGCTCGTCGATGATCTCAGGGAGGGCGTCAGCGGAGTCGCCATCGCTCAAGTCCGAGAGCGAGGCATCTTGCCGTATCTGCTTGTAGACTGTCCGAGGGCCGCGCACCTCTTCCGATATTGTAATTGACAGAAGGTATCCAAGCGTTCGGTTTGCAACCCTCACTCGATCAATCGTGACCTCACGAGGTTCGTAGACACCGGGAGCGAGTCGCCAGCTGGTTATGAACGGCGAGACGGTGTCGCCGTCATCGGTTTTTGAAATCTCACGTTTGAGGGTCGCAAGGTCTATTCCATCGAGACAGGTGCTCAGCGGCTCGCCTTCAAGTTTGTCGTTGGCTCGGCGAAGGAGCGTCGCGGCCCGATCAGAGACGTGTCGAATCGTGTAAGATGCATCGATGAACAAGAACCCACGTCGGTACGAACCGAGGGCGGCCGGGATCAGTCCGTCGAGCGCTTGATCGACATCACCGGTGGAGCGCCATTCGGTAAGCAGTTCCCGCCGAAAACCTGGCTCCTCGAGGAACAAGCGCTGCACCGAATCCCCAAGGCTCTCGAGTCGGCGATCGAGCTGCCGGCGAGACACGATCCACGAGGTGTGAAACGACCAAAAATCGGCACCCAAGCCACGCGGCAGGAGACGGAGGCTTGCGCTCTCCCAGACATCGCTCGTGTTTGTGCGACCAAGATGGAAGCATGATGCAAAGACGGTCATCGCTTCACGCGCACTGCTCGCGCGCTGCATGAGCTGGTCGAGGTCGAAAAAGAAAAGCGTCTTCGTGCGCCGTGCTGTGTTCGATGATGACGTGATCTTGTCCACGGCAGCCCGTAGCGACTCGCACGCGTGCTCGATGCTCTGTGCGTCGGCAACGATGCATCGGCGGTAGCGTGGCTCGTCTGTTCCCGGGGCAGTGGCAACTACTCGGGCGCCTCGCTCGTGAGCCTGATCGAGGATTGACTCGAACAAGAGCAGACGATCGGTGGGTCTGGTAGTGATCTGGAGGTGGTGCGAAATTCGCCCGTCATCCATCTGGCTCATGCACGGTATACCTTTGGTTATACTTGCTACTTTGACGGGCGATTGTCAAGAAACTCTGACCACCCCATTTGCTCAAGGCGTAGGGCCATCTCCTCTACGCTTCTCCGCGAGCGTTCGGCGCGCTCAATGGCCCGCTTCTGCACCGCGGCGTCGCCGAGTCCGAGGATCCTGGCCGCGAGAAGCGCGGCGTTTTGGGCGTTGTTGATCGCAACCGTGGCGACCGGTACCCCGCGCGGCATTTGTACGATCGCGAGGAGCGAGTCCAGGCCCTCGAGGTTGCTCGCGCGGACCGGGAC
>JBMCTC010000173.1:0-6857 GCA_048624115.1 Spirochaetota bacterium | reverse complement strand
AGGTAGACAAGATCAAGACCCAGAACCTCACGATCGACTACAAGCGGCCCGATGTGCTTCGTCGTTTTGTGACGGAGAAGGGGAAGATTCTTCCTCGTCGAATCACCGGAACATCGGCAAAAAACCAGCGTCGCCTCATTCGCGAGATCAAGCGAGCTCGCGCATTGGCGTTACTGCCAATGGGCTGACATGGCCGTTACGCGCCGGCAGGCGTACTGGGGCGAGGTAATCGGGCTGGCCATCGCATCGCTCGTTTTGCTCCGCCTCGGGCTTCTTGCCCTTTTGTTTCTGATCCCACTTCAACTCGTGTGGATTCGACAGGGCGAGCGCGGCGGGATTCAGAGTTCCCTGGTATTTCTGGGGGCAGCGTTGTTGCTTCGATTGTTCGAAGCGGCACGGGCACAGGCGATCGGGGACGGGCAGATCGTGACCGTCACGATCCTGGTTATGGTTGTACCTGCGATCATGGTCGTAGGGCTTTTTGCGCTCAACTCCGGCCGCCTGGTCTTTCGAGGTGGGGACGGCACGATTAGTGAGCGGTTGCTCGCGTTTTCCGCGGCTGCAATCGCGATACTCGTTCCGAGCGTCCTCGTAATCGTTGCTTCGCCGGTCGGGAGTGCACTTGCGGACTTGTGGACTGCGCAACTCGAGCCGTTGCTCAGTCAGGTCGAGGCGACCGAGGCTGAGATCCAGGCCCTTCAGCGCCAGGTCGCCTCATTTGCAGGTTCTGCGCTCCTGCCGTTCGTGCTTCTTTGGTTGCTTGGCAACTGGTGGGGCGGGACAGTGATCGCGTTTCGCACGCGATTTCCGTTGACCGATGGAAACCCGGTCATGGCTCGCCTCGCGGGGCATGACTTTGGCCGGTTCTCCGTCCCGGTCTGGGTCGTTTGGTTGTTTATTGCCGCCTGGGGCGGCGTTGCGTTGAGCGAGTACATCGGCTTTGGATTGATCGGGCTTTTGTTTTGGAACGTCGCACTATCGGTGACGATCCTGTACGGCTTGCAAGGTGCGGCCGTCGCGCGGCACCTTCTTATGCGTTGGAACGCAAACGCGCGTGGGTTGCCGCTTATTGTGCTTGTATTGGTAGCGGCAATACTGTTACGAGGTATTCTTTTGGTGGTCGGTATCGGGATCCCGATTTTGGGGTTGTCCGAAATCTGGATAAGCTACCACCGATTTGATGGGAGCGAGGACAAAGATGAAGGTAATTCTCAATAAGGACATCCCCAACATCGGCGAAGAAGGGGAGATCAAGGACGTCGCTCGAGGCTATGCGCGGAACTATCTTATCCCGCAGAAGCTCGTCATGCCCTACACCCGCGAGGCGGTGGCAATGATCGAGAGCCGGCGCGAGTCGATCGAGCAGCGTCGGCAGGAAAAGCGGAAGAATGCGGAAGACGTGAAGACACGCCTCGAGAACGAACCGCTGAGGATCGAGATGCCCGCAGGTGAGCGTGGTCGGCTCTTCGGATCGGTAACCAGTGCAACGATAGCCGACGCATTGGCCGGCAAGGGAATTGACATTGAACGAAAGCGCATCGACATTCCCGATAAGACCATCAAGACGCTCGGTACTACCTACGTCCGCGTTCGACTCTACGGAGACGAGGAAGCAGAGCTACGGGTAGACGTTACTTCTGCCGGCGGCGAAGCGGCCGCTACCGCGGCAGATGAACAGGCTGCCGGACCTGCTGAGCCGCAGGCAGCACGTGGTGTTGCTGCAGAGACGGCGAACACCGACGATGCCGACGCGAACGAGGTGCCTGCCGGAGAATCATCAAACTCCGAGGAAGAGGAAACTTAATAGCTAGCGATGTCCGACGGACATTTGAAGGATCATGTGCCTCCAAACAGTCCGGAGGCCGAAACCGCTACCCTTGGCGCAATCATGCTCGACCCAGAGGCCCTGGGTCGGGTGCTCTCTCTTCTTCGCGCCGAAGACTTCTACAGAAACGCAAACGGTACCATCTACGGCACCATTCTCGCACTCTGGGAACGTAACGAGCCGATCGACCTCATCACCGTGACCGAGGCTCTCAAGAATGGTGGCGAACTCAATCGCGTCGGTGGCGCTGCCTACATTTCTTCGCTTACTTCCGCGGTGCCGACAAGTGCCAACATCGAGTACTATGCGCGCATCGTTAGTGAGACGAGTATCAGGCGACGGGTTCAGCGAGCGGCACAAGAAATTATTGCGGACTCCTTCGAAGAGGGGATCGAGAGCCGCGAGCTCATCGAGGAAGCCGAGCGTCGGATATTCGAGATATCTGAAGGTCAAACCACCGGTGGATTCAAGCAAGCAAGGGAAATCGTAAAACAGACGGTAGAGGCGATCGAGAAACTCTACCGCGCCCGGGACGACTACACCGGAATCCCTTGCGGTTTTCCCGCACTCGACAAGATGCTTTCAGGGTTCCAAGATAGTGAGTTCATCGTAATTGGTGCGCGACCCTCGGTCGGGAAGACCGCGCTTGCTTTGACCATGGCCGCGAATATTGCGATTCGTCGCGGGATAGCAACCGGCTTCTTCTCGCTCGAGATGTCCGATATGGCCATCATGCAACGTTTGATTGCGAGCGAGGCCCGAATCAGCAGTCAGAAAATTCGCACGGGCATGCTTCGACCGGCGGATTTCAAGAACCTGACCGACGCCGCGGGGGCGATCTACGAGGCTCCCTTGTGGGTCAGCGACACCCCCGGCATGCGGCTCCTTGACCTCCGTGCTCAGGCGCGGCGTATGAAGAGCCAGCACGAAGTCAAAATCATCTTTGTCGACTACATCAGTCTGATCAACAACGATCATCCAAACATGCCTCGTCACGAGCAGATTGCCGAGATCTCTCGTTCGCTCAAAGGTCTCGCGCGAGAACTCGAGATTCCAGTCGTCGCGTTGAGCCAGGTGACGCGTGATGTTGAGGGTAAGCGTCCGATGCTTTCGAGTATCCGCGAGTCTGGTTCGATCGAACAGGATGCCGACGTGGTCATGTTTCTTCACCGTAACCGGGGAGAGGAAGCGGAGGATCCGGAGCACGCCAACAACGTGGAGACTGAGCTTATCGTGGCAAAGCAGCGCAACGGCCCGGTCGGCACGGTGCGAATCGCGTTTGTACCCAAGTTTACCCGATTCGAATCTTTGGAAGAGGAGGTGTCGTAGTGGCATTGGAGGATAGATTCAACTTCGAAGATCTCGTAAATGAGTCGGAGCGCGCGGTCTTTGACGAGCTCGAACGTCAACTCGGGGCAGGCGTGGCAACGACGACCGAGGATGCAGTCCTCGACATGGCGGCCTACGCGCTCAACCACGTGCCCGCCCGGTATCGAGTCAACCTACTGGGGAGGCTCTATGCACGTGGAAACGATGAAGCGTTTGGAGCGAGCGTGAGCCGGGCTGTGCGCGAGGCGATCTCAAAAGTCAGGTCTGAGGAGCAGCGGTAGCTCGAGCTCTTGTCGCTCGAGCGCATCCTCGGCTTCAACTCCCGAAACCGAGACGTATCGAGTTAGACTCGCAGCGCTTAACAGATAGTGCTGATCTGTAGCGAAGATCCAGCCGCCATCAGCGAAGTAGACGTCCGCGAGGTGGGTGCTTGTGCCCTTCCAGTAGATCGAGATGCTACCGTCCGCGTTTGCCGCCGCAACGGCCGTGTTGTTTACCGCGATCGCACGCGTATCGAGCCGGTTGCCCTCGATTCGATTGCTGCCGTCGCCTCCAATTTCCCGCATTGGCTCTCCGTCAAGTGCCGCAAAAAGCGCTCCTCGCTCCTGATCAAAGGAGAGGACCGTCGGCAAAGCATCTCCCTCGCGCCGCACGAGCACGCGCTGGCTTTGCAAGTCGCTACCGGAGTAGCGGCGCAAAACTGTGAACGGTTCGCGTTTTTCCCCAACCAGGGAAACGGCGTAGAGCACGTTGCGCTCGTGGTCAAACTCCACTCGGTCGGTCAGAAACGCCTCGGTGTCGACGGTCGCCGTCTCGCCGGTAGACATGTCAACGATAATGAGCGACGAGTCCAGACGATCGCTTTCCGATCGGGCGACGATCAGGCCGACATCGCGATCCCACACCGCATCGCGAACACCTGTCGAAGTGAAGGAGATCCCGGCTTGGTCCCACCCGTCGGGAAAGAGCACGACTCGCCCGCTCCTGTGAACAACCACCAGAGCGCCGTCACTCACTCGCGCCGTAACGATCTCTTCCTGCCGGGTATCGTTGTAAACGGTCTCCGTCAGGTCGCGCTCGTCCGAAGTGATCCAGACTTGACCTGGACGCTCATCGCTCCACATAAGCAAGCCCGGCTCAGCCGAGCTTATTGAAAATGAGCTTAGATCACCAATTCTGCGAGTCTCGGTTTCGAACGTGGTGATCCGAATCGTCGGCTCTGACGAACGGCCGGATCGGTCTTCGCTTGTCTCGACCCCCGAGAATAGATCGCTCTCGAGTGAAATCAGCCGGTCGTCTTGAGTCAGGTGTAGCGTGTTATCCACAAACGCGAGTGCCCTTACCGCCGAAGGGGCCTCCGGCGCGAGGACTACACGTCTGCCCGAGCCTTCTGCATAGGTGGCAAGCGAGCCCATCGCGGAACCGCCTACGAATGCGAGTTCCGAATTCCCTGTGACTGCGGCAATGACCGTCGTATCACGATCAAACTGACGCGCGGAGTAACTCTGCCGTCGGAGGCTTCCGGCCTGCTGACGAAACGCGAGCACCGTAGGTCGATTGAATCGCTCGGAGAGCACAAAAATGTCGCCGCTCTCGGCATCAAAGGCGATATCAAGAATCGGTGTGAGCTCGTAACTCGAGGTAATCTGGCCGGTGACGTTGTCGACGACAACGAGATTCTCACCGTCGGAGGCTGCGAGGAATCGCTGCGTCTGCGGATCGACGAACGTAACGTGCTCGAGTCGCTCGGCTGTGTCGACGACTTGGATCTCGCGACCAGTTCGCAGCTCCCAATAGATGATTTCGCCCCGTGACGGAATGTAGGTCATCACATTGCGCTCGCTGCGAGCTACGATGACAAAGCTCACTGCTCCGAAGCCGTCGGTGAGATAGGAGCGTACGTTCCCTGTCCGGGCCGCAAAAAAAAGCATGCTGTCAAAGTCGGGAAGTGCAACGACAGCAAGGGTTCCGCCCGGTGAGTAACCGATGTAGTTTGGGGTTGCCTCGACCTCGCGCTCGAATAGCACGTTCTCGTTCTCCCAGTCGTAGGCGACTACGGTGCCTCGTGCTGCTGAGTGTCTGCTATGAATGAAGATTTCATTGCGACTCGGATGGTGGGAGATGTGAGTAATTGGATCAGAGGAGAGGAAGAGGCGTTTGACGAGCACCCCGCGCAGCGTGTCCCAGACCATTACGACCCCGTCCTCGCCGCCTGAGAAGAGCATTGGATCCTCGGGGTGCGACTCGAGGGCGGTTACCGGCCCGTTGTGGCCAACGGCTATATTGACCCTTGGCTGACCGGCGGCTGCAACGCTCACCAGGGCGAGCATTGTGGCAAAGAGGCTTGCGCGTTGCCAGAATCGTTGCACGGGTGTACTCCTCCGATTGCCGCTCATCGACCGGCCAAGAACAGGATATCTCCGAAAACGGCGTAAAACAGCAGACCGATAACAATCACGCCGCCAACCATTTGATACCGATGGACTGTTTTGGGCTTTGGTTTCTTGTTGCGAACCCACTCAACTCCGGAGAGCACGATCTGCCCGCCATCGAGAACAGGAATCGGGAGCAAGTTCATAAAAAAGAGAACTACAGACAGGAGTGCGAGGAAGTTGAAGAAGGAACGAAAGCCTGCGTCAACTCCGACTGCGAAACCGGAGGTCGCTACGTCACCGATGAAGTAGCTAATTCGTACCGGGCCTGCGACGGCGCTTCGGAGCTCCACGCCTTGAAAGAGCAGTCGAAGGCTGCGGACCGAGACCGACAGGATTCGGAAACCCTCAGTCGCTCCTTGTCCAATCGCCTCGAAGACGTTGAGGTCGGGCGTCGGAATCGACACCGTCTCGAAAGCCACACCGAGCATCTCTTGCTCGCCGAGAGGCGCAATGCTCTCTCGCATAGAGACGTCTCGCTCGAATATGATGTGGGCCTCACTTCCGGACTCAGAAAGCGCTCGGCCCACGGCGAGGCTGTGTGGCGTGTCGACGCCGTTGATCGAGACAATGCGGTCACCCGGCTCGAGGCCTGCAATGGCGGCAGGTGTGCCCTCCTGGACTTGGGCAATTACCGGCTCGACCCACGCGTACACGCCGATGTAGCCCGAGCCGGTCTCGGGGGTCAGTTCAGGTGTGACGGTTGTGGCTATCCGCCGTCCGTTGCGCTCGAGTATGACATCGAGCTCGGTGAGTGCATTCTGGGCAATAATCTGCTGGATCTCGCCGTAGGAATCGACCTCTTGGCCTGCGATCGAGATGACGTAGTCGCCGGACTCGATCCCTGCCGAATCAGCGGGCGACGGTGATGCCTGCCCGTCCCCTTGAAGCTCTTCGGTTGCTTCGAGTTCGGGGTAGTCGGACGCGAGAATGACCCGATTAGGGAACGTTTCCGTTGTGAATCCAAACCACCAGATTACCGACAGAATGAGGATGGCGAGGACGAGGTTTGAGAGAGGGCCTGCCAGCAATGTGACAATGCGCTTCCAGGGAGCCGCGGTGAAGAAGCTTCCTTCCTCCTCGGGAATCTCCTGTTCGTCGTTATCCAGGGCAGCCGCGTAGCTCTGTTCGCCCTTCATTTTGCAGTAGCCCCCGACGGGGAAGGCCGAGATGCGGTACTCGGTCCCGCGCCACGTGTATCCAATGAGCTTTTTCCCCCATCCCAAGGAGAATGCCTCGACCTCGATTCCAACTGCCTTTGCGGCAACGAG
>JBMCTC010000172.1:0-6861 GCA_048624115.1 Spirochaetota bacterium | reverse complement strand
CTCTGCAAAAAGAAGAACGCCCCAAACGTCCTTGCCGTCGGCTCGGCCAACTTCAAAGGAGCGGGGTTGCGATCGAATATCGAGTGGGTTCGCCACGATAGACAGCGTCGCCGCTCCAACGGCCAAGGAGGGGGAACATCCCCACCCCCGGGCCTGCCGGCCCGAGTAGCCATCACCGCACCCGCCGTCGTCAGCCTACGCCGTTCCCCCTCGCTCCAGCCCGCGTGGGCGCCCGGCCACGCCGCCCGCCCACCGGCCCTGGCTCATCGGGCTCCGTCCCCTCCGCCCGGCCAGGGCCTCGCGGTCTTCCGCTACCCCCATTGTGGGCCTACCGTTGCCGAGAACGGATTTCGTATCAGTCACCCCTCATTTTGTTGCACCTTCAGACTTGCCATCTTCGGTGGCCTCGAGCGATTCAAGCAAGTCCTGAATGAACCGCTCCGTTTTCTCGGTTTGGACAACGATTGAGACCTCGTGGCGATGGTACTTGCTGCTCTCGTCGCGGACGGCGGAGAGCCAGTTGAATGAGCCTTCGACCAGTATTTTCTGGTCCACCGCGATCGCCTTGTTGTGAATGCCGTTCTTCACGACGAGCGTTGCACCGGCATCGATAATCGCTTGTCGACCTTTCTCGGCATTCGGCCGCAGGGTGCCGTGCTGCGTATCCAGGAATCCGTCGGTATACACTACAACCTCTACACCTTTGGCAATCGCGTTCTCAATTTTCTCTTGAAGCCCATCATGTTCAACTGCGTGCGAAGCAATGAAAGGAGACACGATGACGAGTCGCTTATCGGCGCGTTCGAAAGCGCGCGCGAGCGCCTTTACGTGTTTCGCTAACGTGTCAAGACGGACAACCCCATCGGGCTTGGCGTCTCTATCGTCAAACCTCGTTGTAGTCTCGAAGAAGAATGCCGGACTGATTTCGTTCTCAGGGTTCGCAAACAGGAGCGCTGCAAGGGCTCCGCTTGGCAGGTCCGTACGCCGGGCGTCAAATCGACCCATCTCGCCAATAACGATAAAGTGATGCTTTGCCCGTGATATCGCAACGTTCATCATGTTCCAGCCATCATCGAAGAACATCTTGCCACCCGCATCCTTGAGGTCGTACGTGGGCGAGAAGAGGACGATGGGGCGCTCGGCACCCTGAAGCGAGTGTACGGTACCGACCACTATCTTGCCGTCGGGATCCACGCCGGTGCGTTCGAGCTCGTTGCGGATCGCCGCTGCCTGCGCGCGAAACGGCGTTACGATACCGACGAGTTCCGAAATCGGCTTATCATCGTAGCTTGCAACTATCTCATCTTGTCTAGATGCGACAAAACGCGCGACCGCCTGCGCCTCCACGGGATTGACACGACTTCCCGAAGCGGGCCGCTGAGCGTTTCCTCGGATATTTACGTAGCCAAGAGCCGGAAGCCTCATCACAGGCTTGTGACCCGACTCGCGTTTCTCTTTGTACTCGGCGAGTGTGCCGGTCTTGGGGATAAGCTGCCCATCGTACACGTTGGCATTGCAGTAGTGAATAAGCTCGTCTACGCACCGGCGGTGTTCTCTAAGAAGCGAACCCCGTACTGGCAGATCTGCGGGGTAGCGGTAGAGGCTGCAAGACTGCGCGACGGCCATCGCGCTTCCGCCGCAGGCCACGATGCCTGCTTCCTTGAACCGCTCGTAATCGTCCGAGCTCTTGACGAGCTCGAACTGAGCAAGATTCGCGGTGTCCACGCGATCCGCCGTTATGGCCCAGATTGGCTCGATTTGAAAGACATCGCCTACTACCAGCCCCTTCTTCCCGTGCAGAAACGGCACCAACCCAATCTCTGGTGTGACTTGCCCTGCCTCGTCCATGACCACGAGATCGAAGAAATCGGCGAGAGGAATGGTGCGCCAGCTTTTGCCCGGACCCGGGGTACTGTAGCTCAGGAACTTGGGAACGCTGTGGCACGTACAGACAAACAGCGGCGTAAGGTTTGCGATCTCAGAAAAGAATGCGAGTCGACCTTTCTTGCCCCGACTGAATTTTCCAGGGCGGTTCATGATGCTCATGAGCCACCGCGCTTCCCAGTACCGTTGAGCAAGCAGAAATGCCGAGTAGCGCGCGGTCACATCGAGCGCGTCGCCGATCCCCATGTACCAACTCGCCGAGGCAAGACGCTCTCGTAGTGCGCCGGCACCCGGGGCGCCTGAGGAGCAGTACCCATCCACCCGCGCCTTTAACCTTTGGATCTGCAATAGATGGAGCTCGGCCTCTTGCCGCGCCTCGCCGGCCTTTTGAGCCGCGATCCGGCATGTATCAATGTGGCCGGCAATTGCCGTCGGCAACTCGTCGGGACGCGTGATGGTCTCGAAAAAGCCGTCGGGCGCAACCGAGTCCAGACGAAGCCTCAACTCGCCGAGTCGCTTCTTTCGCGCCTGCCCCGACACCTTTGCGGCAAGCTTTCGACCTACTTTACCTTGCGCTTCGAGATACGTGTCGCGCAGCGCGTTCGCCTGTTCCACCTCTCGTTCGCTTTGTTCTTGCTTGGTCCTGATCTTCATGACCTGGTTCTCGGCTGCGGTGAACGCGTCGGGACCATCTTGGAGAGACTCGCCAAACCAGAGTGCGGCTGCCGCAGTCGAGTGGATGAACGCAATCTCTTCTTCGAGCTGGTTTCGAAGAAACTCAGCCGCATCCTCGATCGAGTCTATCCCCTCCGCTTCCGGGTTAAAGGCTTCGCGAAGCTTTTCGAGGAACCCGATAGTCTCGGCCTGGTGGTCTATCCCGCCAATGGCTTCGATGTAGGTGCCTCCGAACTCGCCGCGGCTTACTGTGATCATTGGAGCGGCGCCGTTGTAATGCTCCGCCTTTGTGCTGCTTGCCATATACGCGCCAACTGCGCCACCCAGACTGACCCAGCTTCCCGCGCAGGGATTCTCGCTCTCTTCGCTGCTTGCGAAGTTTTCGAGGATGTTGGTAATTGCCTGATTGTTCGTAGAGCTCGCCAGCAGCATCGGCGGATCGTCCCCGGCAACGGCCTTCTCCACGATGAGGTTTGCGACCACAGAACGAAGAAACGTGGTTTTTCCGGTGCCCGGTGGTCCGTTGACCGCCAGGATTTCTGCGTCTCTAGTTCGGAGGTGCAGTGCCATTGCGTAACGTTGCGAGTCGCTGATCGGAAACGAGTCGCTCATCTGACCGACGTGATTGACGTCAAGGTAAACGCTTGCCGGATCCGGTATCGGGCGCAAGTGTTTGCTCTCGGCAGCGGAAAGATAGTGTCGGGCCAGCCCGCCAAGCTCGGCGTCACCCTTCAGGAATGCGTCATAACACTCGATCAGTGGCGCCGTAGCGAAGCTGAGCTCTGCTTTCACGATCGCAAACTCATCGGTGCGAGCAAACCCCTCAAGTTCGAACTTGCTCCACCGCTTCCCTGCTACATCTGCAAAAATCTTCTCGGCAGTGTCGACAAAGGCTTGCCACTCCATGCCGGTCGCATCGTACTTCTCAAGCGCCCTGCTGTATGCGTCAATCGACCCGAGTGACGGCGAAGAACTCTGCTCGGACGCGGGACTCAACACCTCTCGCAAAAACCAAGGCATGTGCCGATCATCATCAGGTGGCCGTAAGCGTCCAGACGCGGACAGGATAGCCGGAATCCAGAACGGATAAATCGGCGCCCCACCTGCTCTGTAGCCGTGATCCACGCTACCATTGAGACGAAACGGGGCAATCTGGACAGGACCCTCGAGCGCTCGTTCCTTCTTGCCGTCCGGAGTCTGGACGTCAGGCATCAAGGTCAAAGCCAGCTCTCCGGAGATCGAGTCCAGCGACTCGACAAACACCGATCGCTCATCCGGTTGAATGCTCCCGCGGTCCGCATCGACCAGACAGTTTCTATAGTAGTGCAACCATTCAGTTGCGTTCCCATACTCGCTCACACGTCTCCTCCCAGAAGCCTTCGCACACAATCAGCCCCCTAATCATAGGTTCATGAGAGTAAGTGTCAAGCCCATGTTAGGACGACAAACTGCTACGGTGGGCCTTGTGCGCTAAGAAGCGCCACCACCGCACCCGCCGTCGTCAGCCTACGCCGTTCCCCTACCGTGCAAGCTAGTGTTATGATCCGCTCTATTGGATAGCAGCGGCCTCAGTGCATATCAGCAAACGCTCTCGAACCTGCTGGCGATGATTCACAAGGCGTCGCGTGTCCGCGATGCCGAAGGGCAAGCGGAGGCGCTCTCGGAGATTCTCGCTGCGGTCCGAAGTGCTCGTGATGGGGAAGAACTGCCGATAGGCACCAACGAGGCCGGCGGGTTTGGTGCCGAGCTTGTTGTTAACAACGACTCTCCGGGAATCGTGACCACGCGGGATCATCCGCCCCTGGCTGCTCTACTCGATCACCATATACGCGAGTCAGAAGAGGTGTTCATTGCCTCGGCGTTTTTGTCGGCGGCCGACACGAATCCGCTCGTGCTTGCGCTCCAGGAGATTACCGACAGCGGGAAGCCGGTGCGCGTGCTGACGTCGCTGATGGGATTTATCAACCTGCCCGATGCGCTTGAGGAGTTTGCTCGGTGGGGTAGTCCGCTCGAGTTCAGGATCTTTGCGGAGGATCCGGCGGACGAGCGTGGGGTGTTGAACGAGAGGCCGGCTGCGTTTCACGCGAAGGCCGTGCTCTGCAAAAAGAAGAACGCCCCAAACGTCCTTGCCGTCGGCTCGGCCAACTTCACAGGGGCGGGGTTGCGATCGAACATCGAGTGGAACTACATCTCCGACTTCGAGGTCAACGCGCCTGTAGGGGCACGCATCTCACCATTCGATCGGGCTGTGGCGCTCTTTGAAGACACGTTGCAAAAGCATGGTTTTACTCCAACAGAAGAGTTCCTGGCGCGGTATCGTGAGCTTCACGAGCGCACGCGAGCTCTTCGCGCCCAGTTGCGAGGCGAACTCAGGCACGCTGTCAGACAGGACGTGCACCGCGAGCGTGGCGAGCAATCTCCCAAAGGTGATGTTTCCGCTGGAGTTCCGTCACTCCCTGAGAAGGCGCGTGTAACACCTCGCGAGGCACAGCTCGAGGCGCTCGATGCGCTGGCCCACCTACGAGAGCAGGGCGCCCGCAAGTTCGCGGTAATCGCGGCAACGGGAATCGGGAAGACGTACCTCAGTGCTTTTGAAGTGGCGGCAGCGAACGCAGAGCGGGTGCTCTTTGTCGCGCATCGTGAGAGCATTCTCCGGCAGGCGGCAAAGGCGTATGGAGATGTCCTTCCCGGCAGAAAGGCGGTGTTCCTGCGCGGAAAAGAGAGCCTCGCAGATCTGCCCGAGGGGCCCGTTGTCGCGTTCGCCATGATTCAGACCATAGGACGTGAAGAGAACCTGGCAAGCCTCGACCTGGGCTCGTTTGACTACGTGATCATTGATGAGTTTCACCACGCAGAGGCGCCGAGCTACCGGCTCGTTCTTGATCGACTTGCTCCTCGGTATCTCCTTGGTATGACTGCGACGCCGGAGCGGACCGACGGTCAGGACGTGTTGCGGTTTTGCGATCGCCGAGTAGCCTACGAGGTCCGGCTTCCGGAGGCGATCGAACGTGAGTGGCTCGTCCCCTTTCATTATTATGCGCTCTACGATGAGATCGAGCTCGAGGCTTCCTTAAGCCAGGACACCCGAGCCGACCTTATCGTGCGCAACCTACGCCGCTTTCAACCCGAAAGCGACAAGCGAAAGTGCCTTGCATTCTGCAGCAACGTCGGCCACGCCCGGTGGATGGCAACGGCGTTTGCCCAACGAGGCATTCCCGCTGCCTGCTTGGTAGGAGAAACGCCGGAAGATGAGCGGCAGGACTTACTCGCTCGCCTACAGAATGAGAACGATGAGCTCCAGGTTGTCTGCGCGGTGGATGTCTTGAACGAGGGCATCGATGTGCCGTCCCTGACCCACATTCTGCTGCTGCGCCCGACGACCTCATTCACGGTCTTTACCCAGCAACTCGGACGCGGGCTACGCATTGCTCCCGGGAAAACGTTCGTTGTCGTACTCGACTTTGTCGGTAACTACAACAACAGCTACGTCGCGCCGCTCGTCCTGCAGGGACATCATAGCCTAACCGGCGATCTCAATGCCGGAAGCGTGCCTGAGTTCTTCAAGGCCCCGGCAGGATGCATCGTGAGTATCGAGACCGATGTCCGTCGCGTCTGGAGAGAACAGCTCTACGCACTCTCGCGTCCCAAGAACCGCCTCGAGCGCATCAGACGAGTTATCGAAGAGCTTTCCGGCGAGGATGCTGCACGCGAGATTCGGCTGCCAGATCTGTTCACAACTGAAGACGCCGCGGCGCACGCAAAGGCGATCAGGGAAGAGGGCGGCTGGCTCGGTTGCAGACTAAAGCTCGACCTCGCGACCGATTACGAGCGCTCCCTGGCGGGCACGCGCGGCGCCGACTTCCTGCTCCACATCGAGCAGGAACTGCAGCCCGTAAAATCCTACAAGATGGCCGTCTTGCATTCTCTATTTGCCTTAGACCAAAAGTCCGGTGCGCCTCAGACCTCCTGGCAAGTCGAGTCAATCGCGCGTGAGTTCCACTCGTACTATCTGGAGGATCGATCGCGCCTTGCCGATTGGGACGCACTTGCCGCCGAGGAAGACCCTGCCGCGTTCCCGCTCTCGAAGGTCATTAGCCATATCAGCAAGATGCCACTCCACTTCCTGTCAAACGCCGACCGCAAGTTCTTCGTGCTCGACGGAGAAGAGTTCCGCCTCAAGGACGATGTTCACAAGTACTGGAAAGACGATCGATTCCGCGCGCTCGTTGCCGAACGCATCGAGTACGCCGAGGCCCGCTACTGGTACTCACGCTGACTTACGTCTGGCCCGGCTTCCTGAGT
>JBMCTC010000171.1:0-6919 GCA_048624115.1 Spirochaetota bacterium | reverse complement strand
TGCTCTTTGGCGGCGTGCCGTTACTGTTTCTCCTGAGTCTTCCAAGCGGGGTGACACCGGCCATCATGCTGCTCGCGATTCTCTACGTGGCCATCCAGGCGTTCCGCAACAGACTTATCCCCAAGCGATCGCTCGGATTAAACGGGTACCGTCGGTTTGGTCCGATCCTGCTTCTGTTTGCGGCATTCGCCGTTGTCTCTACCGTTGCAGTAGCGGTTTTCGTTCCCGATCGACTCTTTTCGGTCGTCCGAACCAACCCTGGGCTCTGGCTGCTCATGCTCGTGATCTACTGCCTCTTCTCAGTCTATCCGCAGACACTCGTCTTTCGTGGCTTCTTCATCGAGCGCTATCGCCCGCTCTTTCGCGATGAGCGAGTGCTCCTGCTCGTGAGCGCAGCAGCCTTCGCGTGGGCGCACACGATCATCGCCCATCCCCTTGTCTTTGCGCTGACGTTCTGTGGGGGCATCATCTTTGGACGAACCTGGCTCAAAAGCCGGTCCGCCCTCGCCGTATCGATCGAACACGCCCTATACGGATTCTGGCTCTTTGCCGTGGGGCTCGGAGGCTACTTCGCATTCCCCGGCGGATGATTCGTTACGGAGGTTTGGCTAGCTAACGCAAGCTTGACCCGTGTGGATACTCGTGCGCGCTCACGGCTTCCGGCTTCATACCGACGATGTAGCCGGGTTGCTCTCCCGGGTACACACGGCCGGCCGCGACGCGAGACGGCGCGAGAAAGGAGTGCGAGCAGAAACCAACTTGCTCGACGACAACCCGCAACCCCCAGAGAAGGTGCGAGCAAGCATTGCCGAGAACAACCGCGAAAACCGCCATCTCGTTCTATGCCTACGGGGGCGATCGATTGGCGAGATGCACTACCGAAGGCGAGTGATGGCTCCTCGCCGTCGAGATCAATGGCCCAACCGACTTGACCTCCATGCGACGGACGGCCAGGGATAGGAGGGGCGGCGGAGCCGGTCCGGCCGCGTAAGCGGACGGACGGGACCCCCGGATAGCCCGGTTCGAGCCCGCGCTCTTGTTGTCTCAGGATTCTCGTTACCATCCGCCGGCCGGTAGATGGTGCATGCGTCTGCGAGATGGCCGGGCTCGAAGGCCGCCAAATCTTCCAGTTGATAATGGATCCCCCTTGCCTGTTAGGGGCGGTCCCGGTATAAGTAGTGCCCATACGGATTTGGAGGAGGAGTACTCATGGAGAAGCTGTTCAGGCTGAAGGAGCACGGGACGACTGCCCGGGTCGAGATTCGGGCCGGCATCGCGACGTTCCTGACAATGGCCTACATTATCGTGGTCAACCCGGGGATCATTAGCGCGTCAGGTATGCCCTTTGCGGGCGTGTTGGTGGCAACCGTATTGGTCGCATCGATTAGTTCGATACTGATGGGCCTTATTGCCAACCTGCCCTTTGGGCTCGCGCCGGGGATGGGAATAAACGCGCTCTTTACGTTCACGATCGTGATCGGAATGGGAGTCGCGTGGCAGACGGCGCTCGGGGCGGTCTTTATCTCGGGCATCGTCTTTATTCTGCTCTCGGTGTTCAAGCTGCGAGAGGCGATCGTTCGTGCGATCCCGACTGCGCTTCGCTACGGCGTGGCGGCCGGTATCGGGCTTTTCTTGGCGTTGATTGGACTGACGAGCGTTGGGTTCATCGTAACCAACCCGGAAACGACGGTCGCGTTTGGTGGCATCAACACCCAGACGATTCTCTTCTTGGTCGGGTTCGCCTTTACCGCGGTTCTCGTAATTCGAAAGGTCAAGGGCGCGCTGATCTACGGTATCGTCGGAACGAGTATTCTCGCGCTTGTGGTAAGCCTGATCGTAGAGGCATCTGGAGGAGAGGGGTTCTTGAGCCCGCCGGAGGCGGTGGTTTCCCTTCCGAGCTTTGCCGTGTTCTTCCAGCTCGACATTGTCGGAGCGCTGACTTTGGGCATGATCCTTCCGATCTTTACCCTCCTGTTCACCGACTTGTTTGATTCAATCTCTACCTTTGTCGGCGTTGCAGAGGTCGGCGGATTTATTGATGAGGAAACAAACGAACCCCGAAACGTGGGGAAGGCGCTCTTTGTCGACGCGATCGCAACGACTCTCTCGGGCCTCTTTGGTACCTCGAGTGCCACGACCTATATCGAGAGCGCAGCCGGTGTCGAAGAGGGCGGCAAGACCGGTTTGACCGCGGTAGTAACCGGATTGCTCTTTCTGCCGTTTCTGTTTTTCTCTCCGCTTTTGTCGTTTATCCCTTCGGTGGCAACGGCGCCGGTGCTCGTGCTCGTGGGCATCTTTATGGTCCAACCGCTCATGAAGATCCAGTGGGGCAACTTCGAAGAGGCGATTCCCGCCTTCCTCGCGCTGATTCTCATTCCGCTGACCTACAGCATCACCCAGGGCATTGTGTGGGGTTTCTTGAGCTACACGGTGATCAAGCTCTTTATCGGGAAGGCCCGGGAGATTCCGCTCACCTTGTGGATCATCGACGTATTCGCCGTGATCTCGCTCTTTGCGGCGGGTGGGGCGTAAACGGAGCTTTCCGCACGCTACGGCAAGGTACCCCACGGGGTGCCTTGCATCGCCTCGCGCAATGCATCGCCGAACACACCGCCCGCGTCGTCGTCCGGTCCGCTGGTCACAGCCGTCACGGACACGGGTCTGTGGTCGGAGACGGCAAGGGAGGCGGCGCGATCGTCGTCGGCAAAGAGGAGCTCGTCAAAGCGGTAGACCAAGCCGACGGGCAGAAGCTCGGCGGTACGCGTAGGATCAAACCAGATATTATCGTACGAGCTCGCATCCGAAATCGTAGTCGCCGTGGTCGGCGGGATGAGTGGTGCATAACCGGTCATCTGCCACGCCTCATCCGTCGGGTCGAGGTTAAAGTCCCCGAGAAGCAAGACGTCCTCTTCACTCCCGTTCGCCCAATTCACCGCTTCGACAATGTCGTCCAAGAGGGAAACCTCTGCTCGACGCTGAGTCTTTGAGTCACCGTAAATCACGTGGACGGTAACGAGCGTGAAGTCGAAGGCTCCCGCGCGGAAACTCGCTACGTACGGCTCGCGAATGAACAGATCGTCTGGATCCGAGATCACAAAGGGTGTGCCCAAAAGCTCAACCGCCCCGACCCGATAGAAAAAGGCGTAACGCTCGCTCACCCCCCGCCCGACCGGCTTGGAGACGACGTACGAATAGCCGGGAAGGAACGCGAGCAGCCGGTCCAAGACCTCCTGATCGCGTGCCTCTTGAACCGCCACAACGTCGTAGCGTGCGACGATCCCTGCGATTACCGCGAGCTCCTCGTCCGTGCGCGAGGCGGTACTCAGCATGCGCACGTTCCACGTAGCGATTGAGACCTCTGCGTTTGTTGCAAATGAGAGCAGCAAAAGGAGCCCGATGAGTACTGCTCGTTTCTTCATCGTCCTATTTTGACTTATCAGAGTTTTTTGGTCTACAGGCTTCGAGAAGAAACTCAACTTGCCGTCCAAAATCTCCAGAGCTATTTTCTGACCAAGAGAAAGAAAGCGAGCTGCCTGAGCGCAGCAAAGGAGCAACATGAACAAGCAAAAAACAATACTGATGGTGACGATGCTACTCTTCGCTACCGTCATCGCGTTCGGTCAGACCGTCTCAGAGCTGATCGACGGCGAACCGAGCATCTGGACTGGTGATACGATCAGCTTTGCAAAGGAAGACGGGGCCGACCCCACGTCCGAGGAGAATCAGGACCGCATTACCGAGAGCGTTTGGATCACGCGCGGAAACCGCGGTGGTCAGATCTACAACGCCGCACAGCGCAACCGCGCGTTCAAGGCCACGAGCCCCGCGGGTACGCTCTGGGCAGAGGGAACCACGGACGAACTCGACTCGCTCACCTTTGCCAGGTTCCGAGACGCGGTCGGAAGCCCAAAAGACATCGTCGGACGCGAGTTGGTTCTCTTTATCGTGGAGGAAGAGATCTTTGTTGACGTTACCTTCACCGCATGGTCCCAAGAGAAGCGGGGCGGGTTCGCCTACGAGCGAAGTACCCCCGAGTAGCGTCCACCATGTAAAGCCCTCACGGGAGCTTACGATTCGGCCTCGCGGCCCGGCTTGCAGCCGGCTGCGGTGGCTTTTTTTGTGTGTTTTTTGGGCCCGGAATATTGTTCCTTGCCCCCCGAGGCGCTATCATTTTGCTTCTAATTATCCCACCATGGGCCGCGATCACCGCAATGCGCGGCGCCACAAAGCGAGAACATGAGCATACCAACAATCTCGAGAGTAGATGATTACCTGCCCGAGGAGACCTTCCGGAGAATCCGGGAATTCGCATCAAAACAGGAGACCCCCTGTCTTGTGGTTGATATGACGACGCTCGAGGAGCACTATTCCGACCTTGAGAAATACTTTCCCTACGCGAGAGTTCACTACGCAGTCAAGGCGAATCCGTCTCGACCGGTGCTCGAGATGCTCCGCGATCGAGGCGGAAGCTTTGACATAGCCTCGATCTATGAGCTCGATCGGGTGCTTGCCCTCGGGGTCAGTGCGGACCGCATTAGCTACGGAAACACGATTAAGAAGAGCGAGCACATCCGGAAGTTCTACGAGGCCGGTGTCAGGCTCTTCGCAACCGACTCGGAGACCGACCTGCGAAACATCGCCAGAGCAGCTCCGGGTTCGAAGATCTTTGTGCGCATTCTGACCGAAGGTAATCTGACCTCCGACTGGCCTCTGTCCCGAAAGTTCGGCTGTGAGAGCGATCTTGCCATGGACCTGCTAATTCTGGCCCGCGACCTCGGCCTCGTGCCGTACGGCATCTCATTTCACGTCGGGAGTCAGCAGCGAGAAATTGGTGCGTGGGACGCAGCCTTGAACAAGGTCAAAGTTATATTCGAACGAATGCAGGAAGAGGACGGGATCGAGCTCAAGATGATCAACATTGGCGGCGGGCTTCCGGCTAACTACGTAAATCGGACGAACGATCTCGAGACGTACGCCTCGGAAATCTTACGATTCCTAACCGAGGATTTCGGCGAGGATCTACCCGAGATCATCATCGAGCCGGGCCGGTCACTCGTCGCGAATGCCGGTGTACTCGTGACCGAAGTCGTGTTGATCTCACGCAAGTCACGGACCGCGCTCCACCGCTGGATCTACACCGACGTCGGAAAGTTCTCGGGCCTCATAGAAACCATGGACGAGGCAATCAAGTATCCGATCTTTACCGACAAACGCGGAGAGCTCGAAGACGCGATAATCGCGGGCCCAACCTGCGACAGCGCAGACATCCTCTACGAGAACGAGAAGTACAGCCTCCCGCTCAATCTCGCGACCGGCGACCGTCTCTACATTCTTTCAACCGGCGCGTACACCACCACGTACAGCGCCGTCGAGTTCAACGGCTTTCCGCCGCTGAAAGACTACTACATCTAGTTCACCCAGAGGTCGATGGATGGGGCGGCGCTCCTCGAGCGCTTGCCACATCCCTACTCTCTTGCCAGAAATCCTCGACTCGATCCACCCCTCGCTCGGTCAGTGTCACCACTCCCCGTTCGTCGCGGCGCACGAGCCCTTTGGTCGCGAGCGCGCGGTAGACCTTTCGCAACCGTGGCTCCTTCCATCGAACGTGCTCGGGCATCGTCGCCAGCGTGAGCTCAACAGCCTCGTTATGAGCTCCAGTGTGGTGGTAGATGTGACCGAGCAGCACCTGCTCTTCGAAGTGAACACGGTCTCGTTGCCTTCGAAGTGCTCCCGAGACTACCCCGTACTTTGGCGAGACGAGGAACGCAAGGACAAAGAGCAGCAGCATGGTTACGACCATCGAGGCGGATATCGACGTATCCCAACCCCCGGGGACATAAGGGTTCAGGTCGAAGCCAAAGAGGTAGCCCCGCGCGAGTTCGTATCCGAAGTAGGCGGCGGTAGTGCCGATCACGCCGCTGAGCACAAGCATGACCGATAGTCTGTCGGTGAGCAGGTACGCAGTAGCCGCGGGTATAATAAAGAAGGCAATGACGAGAATCGAGCCTACCGCGTCAAATGCGCCAACGGCTACCAAACTCACAAGCGTCATCAGAGCGTAGAGCAAGAGCCCCGGTCGAAACCCGAGGGACCTCGCAAGCGCTGTATCAAATGTCGCGAGTTTGAGCTCCTTGTAGAAGAGCCCAACAAAAAGCAGCGTGAGAAGCGCAATTCCAAACGTCACGGTAAGCGACTCCGGCCAGAAAACGACGACGGGCCGCTCCTGCAGAAAACCCTCCTGATACGCAGCAGCAGGGCCATATTCCCCGCAGTTTGTGCATACCTCGCGAAAGGTCGCCCCGGAGTCGCGTGGGCTAATGCCCTCGGACCGGCAGTTCGTACACCGACGAGTTATATTTGCTCTCGGGTCGTCGGGTGTGATTGTCACGGTCTCACATTCGCCAAAACAGTAGCTGTTCGTATTCGCCCATGCAATGCCAATCTCGCCCACCATAACCGCATCCTCGTCGAGGTGCGTGTCATCCACATAACGAGACACGAACACCACTGCGATTGCAAAGAGTAGCGGAAAGACCAAACCGAGAGCGGCGTCTTGCTTCACCAGTCCTGAGCGACCAATCAGTTCGGTCAAGACAACGGTTCCCACGCCGGCTGCAGCCGCGCCAATGAGCAACCATGGAGAGGAGAGCGAGGGCTCTGCTCCTGCGGCGAGCATGACCATGAACGCGACGACTATGCCAAGAAGGACGGTGTGGCTAATGGCATCACTGGTGAGCGCGAGCCCGCGGAGCAGGAGAAAGGTTCCGAGCATGCCGCCTGCGATCGCAATCATCGCCCCCACAAGGATCGCTGTGTTCTGAGCGCTGCGAAAGAACTGCGTGAGCAGATCACCCTCGATGAATCGAGTGAGGAGCCAAATCAACCCGCGTTCAAGCGAAGCCATCGGATCCTCCTCTCT
>JBMCTC010000170.1:0-6961 GCA_048624115.1 Spirochaetota bacterium | reverse complement strand
GGCTCGCTCAACAAGACCGAGTAACTCCGCATCCGGCAACGTCTCGTCGGACTCGCACGCGCAGTCGTTGTTGCACCAGATTCGGTGCAGGAGCTCCAACACGCCCGACGATGTCAGACGGTCGAAGAACTGTACCATCTCATCGGCGTCCGGCAGGTAGTACTCCAGATCCTGCGGAACAAAAGTCGTCGAGTAGAACCACTTCCGCCCGCCCTCCGACGCGTCGGAAAATCCGCACAGCGTCGCGTTCGAGTTGCTTCCGATCGCGCGCGCCGCTTTTTGAATAGCGTCCAAAACATCATCATGCCCACACGTCGAGCTCGTTACCGCGATTTCCGACACTTCGATTCCAGCAGCAGTCTCGAGTTGCCGCAGTTCATCTTTGAGCCTATTAATACGACGCCGAAGTAAGAGAGATCGTTGTTGAGTACTCTCGACAGGCACTTCCGTTACCTCCTATTACAGCCTATTGTAGCTCAGATCACTTTCTTGTCAAGTCATCAATGAAGTCATCATTTCGCAACGGCTTCGACTCCGCTGCTCGGTTGCTCTGCGCCATCTAATCGCGATATCATAACAAAATAGATCAGGATACCGTTCGGGAGGGTGTATGTCGCGAGTTTGGGTTTTTGCCGGGCTGGTTTTCGTACTGCTTGGACTTGCCGCATGTCTTGGACCGACGGATCCAGGCGCAGGGGATGGGTTGGGCGGAGACGGTGGTGGCTCTGAGGACGGGGTCGAACCAACCGAGTTCCGTATGCCCTCGCTTGTTCACGAGCTTCTTTTTGATAATCCATCGGACGTATACCGCAACACGGCCGTCGGCGCGCCGGATGCGATTGACCGCTACGGAAACGCCTCGCCGAGCAGCCACGCCGATCGATTTGGCTTTCCCACAGGAGGGCTCACGATGAACGGCGAACCGCTCGCGTTGCCTGTCTCCGATCGCAATCATCCTTCTGCCTCTGGAATGACCATTTCGTTCTGGGCCAGGCTGTCCAACCTGCACGCGACGGCAGCGGAGGTTCTGCTTTCGACCGTCGTGACTAACTCCCCGACGACCGACGGCTGGCAGCTTATCTATCTGCCTTCATCCGACAGCTACGCGTTTCGAGTCGGCCATGCGACGGAGAACATCGAGGTGATGCTCACTGTCCCTGAGTCGGTGGCCTCGCGTTGGCACCACGTTGGGATTGTCTGGGACCGCACGGTAAGCCCTCCCGAGATCACGTTCCTCGTAAACGGGATTTACTCGATTACCGAGACGCTTCCCGACGACGCGTACACGCCAACGGTCGGCGATATGACGATCGGCGTAAACGCCAATCAGTATCCCTTCGACGGGGAGCTCGACCAACTACGTATCTACGACTCGCCACTTCCGCTCGATGATCCCAATGCCGCGCTTGATGTACGCCGACTACGGGATGAGGGAAAGCGCATTTTCTACGCCTCCGCGCCAGGCGGGGCGGCCGCGATCTACGCCTCTCGGATGGATGGGTCCGACGCTGAGCTGTTCTCGTCACCGTCGACAACGACCGGTGACGCAATCCGAGACATCGAGGTTCGCCCCGACCTCGGCTACGTCTACTGGACAAACATTGGCACGGACCGGGTAGAGCGCGCGCCAATCTCCGGCGGACCGGTGGAGACCGTATTTGACGCGGCGGCAAGCGCCGATTATCTCGCACGAGCCACGAACGCGCTCATCCGGGGCATTGCTTTGAGTGCAGACGGCGACACGCTCTACGCCGCCGACCAGAACTACGACGGCATTCTCGCGGTCGATCTGACCACCGGGACCGTCTCGAACGTCTACCAGCCCCAGCCGCGTCAGAGTCTGACGCTGCTCGATGTCGATCTTGACGCTGCAAACGATCGACTCTATTTCCTTGAGGAAGATACGGCGGGGGTCAACACATACGCGCTCATGACCATCGGTACGAATGGCAGCAGCCACGGAACACTCATCGAGAACAGCGAGGGCTCCGGAGAGCCGCAGCCTGCGGGGCTTGCGCTCGATGTCGCAAACGACCGCGTCTTCTTTGCAAGCCGAGTGGGAAAGACGTACGCCGCCTCGAATCTAAATGCGGTCACGCCTACAATCACGGAAGTCGGCGACACGAGTGCCATATTCAACATCGGCCTCTCCTACAGCCCGAGCGACGACGCGCTCTACATGCCACGAGAGAGCTTCTCATTCTCCGCCGGAGATCTGCAGTCGTTTGTGGTTGAGACGGGGCTAATCACCAACTACGCCGGGGTCGATGCGGGGTACGCACTCGACTTGCTTGTGCCCCGGGAGTAGCGCTAATCGCGCGATGCTCGTCACGTTCGATCGAGCACCGAATTGGTGCGCCGATAATCCTTGGGCGGCGTTCCGAACTCGCCCGCAAAGAGACGATAGAAGTAGCTGAGGCTTCGGTAGCCGAGTGAGTAGCAGATGTCGATGATCGGGCGGTTGGTGCGTGCGAGCAGGAGGGCGGCCCGCCGCAAGCGCGCCGCGTTGATCGCCTCGGTGGGAGTCTTTCCCAGGTGCGTGCGGAAACACCGGGCGATGTGCTCGGGCGTTCGACCGGCGTGTCTGACCAGATCCGAGAGCCGGACCTGATCCTCGACATGCTCTTCAAGGTAGAGCTCGAGATCGGTAAGCCAGGCAGGCCGGGCAGCATCGGCCCGTACCGCCGATTCTTCCAAATGCTCGGAGAGCCAGCGCACCATGAACACCCGAAACCGTCGGGCGCCGGCTTGTGAGTCTTGCTCGAGCAGCAGACGTTGGAGGTCGTGTGGAATTGCTGCCTTCGCGGTGTACGGTTCTGAAAACACCAACGGCTTGGGATCGTTCAAGAGGCTTGCGAGTTTCTCTTCAGACCCGAGGTAGCCTGCCGCGGTGTGAAGCGCCTCTGCCCGGAAGTTCAGCGTGTACATCAACAGGCCTCGACCCGACAAGCGATGGGACTCGCCGCTTCGCACGAGAATGCTCATGCCGTCACACAGTTCGGTACGGGTTCCATCGACCTCATGAACGACCGTTCCTCGATGGACGTACGAAAAGTCGAAGACATCGACGTGGAGATGCTCCGGGTACGACCATGCCGCCGGCTCGTGCACCGCATGGCAGACGTACTCGTGATCGGTGAGCCGTGCTTCTGCGATTGTCATGGGGACAGGAGATGCCATGCAGTTTAGAATATCAGATGCGGGCAATGAATAATCATATTCTTGCAAGATTATGCAAGCATGATTCAATAGGATAGAGAATCAGGAGCTTCTATGAACGTGCTATCGCTCGATGGAACATGGACCGCAACGCAGATCGACGGCGGCGTCACAGTTTCCGGGACCGTGCCCGGCTGCATTCACACCGACCTCTTGGACGCGGGCGAGATCTCGGATCCCTTCTATCGTACGAGGGAGTTCGACGCCTATTGGGTCGCAGAATCGGAGTGGGAGTACGCGCGTTCATTCGAGGTGTCCGAAGAGATGGTTTCGGCGGATAGGGTACTCCTCGTTTGCGAGGGGCTCGACACGCTCGCGACGGTGTCGGTCAATGGAACCGAGATTGCCCGTACCGACAACATGTTCCGGCGCTACGAGTTCGACCTTTCGCAGGTTCTTGTCGCGGGAGAGAACACCATCGCTATCCGCTTTGCCGGCGCTCTCACCTATACAATCGAGCGGCAGGCCGAGCGGCATTTGCCGGGCTGGAATCACGGCGAGAAAGTCGGCCGCCACGGCTACATCCGTAAGGAGCAGTGCAACTTCGGTTGGGATTGGGGCATTCGCACCGTAACCTGCGGCATTTGGCGATCGATCTCCGTTGTCGCCTTCTCGGGCGGACGCATCAGTGACGTCCGCATAGATCAGGACCATACGAGCGGCACGTCCGTGGATCTTCACGTCCGCACGACGGTCGAGAGCGTCGCAGGTGGGCAAAGCTCGCTTGCGGTGCAGGTGAGCAAAGACGGCGTGGTTGTAGCGAAGCAGGAAGTCGCGGTGAACGATGCCGAGGTCCAGGCAACGCTTACAATCGCCGAACCCGATCTCTGGTGGCCGAACACCATGGGCGAGCAACCACTCTATGAGGTCGCCGTTACGCTGCGGGACTCTTCGGGCGACGAGCTCGACTCGCGGAGCAAGCGCGTCGGCCTTCGCACGCTCGAGCTCGATCGCCACGAAGACGAGTGGGGGGAAAGCTTTCAGTTTGTGGTAAACGGGATTCCCTTCTTCGCGAAGGGCGCCAACTGGATACCCGCAGACGCCTACAACAACCGTACCACGCCCGAGCGCTACCGAGACCTGGTCAAGAGCGCCGCCGCAGCAAATATGAACATGCTTCGAGTCTGGGGCGGTGGTCTCTATGAAGAAGACGTCTTTTACGACCTGTGCGACGAGTTCGGCATCTGTTTGTGGCAGGACTTTATGTTTGCCTGCTTTACCTATCCGGTGTGGGATTCCGATTTCATGGCAACGGTGGAGAAGGAGGTCGTGGACAACGTCAAACGGCTGCGCCACCATCCCTCGCTCGCGCTGTGGTGTGGGAACAACGAGCTCGAGCAGGGGCTCGTCGGTCCCGAGTGGACAGAGACAACGATGAGCTGGAGCGACTATGGGCGGCTCTTTGACAAGATGATTCCAGAGCTCGTTGCAGAGCACGACGGGTCCACCCCGTACTGGCCCGGCAGCCCGCACACTCCCTGTGGTGCCCGAGAAAACTTCAACGATCCGAGGAGTGGGGACGCGCACCTGTGGAGTGTTTGGCACGGGAAGGAGCCCTTCGAGTGGTACCGAACCTGTGAGCATCGCTTTAACTCGGAGTTCGGCTTCCAGAGCTTTCCCGAGCCAAAGACAACCTACGGATACACGATTCCCGAGGACCGGAACGTTACCAGTTACGTCATGGAGCACCATCAGCGAAGCGGGATTGGGAACAGCACCATCATGCACTACATGCTCGATTGGTTCCGGCTCCCGTCGGGCTTTGACGAGTCTCTGTGGACAAGCCAGATCTTGCAGGGCATGGCGATCAAGTACGCCGTTGAGCACTGGCGTCGGTCGATGCCACGCGGCATGGGCACGATCTACTGGCAGCTCAACGACACGTGGCCGGTTGCGAGTTGGTCCTCGATCGACTACCACCACCGGTGGAAGGCGCTTCACTACATGGCTCGCAAGTTCTTTGCGCCGGTCCTCTTGTCGGGACTCGAGGACACTAAGACCCACACCGTCGCGGTGCACCTTACCAGTGATGAGCAGCAGAAGCGCTCGCTCACGCTGCGATGGATCATTACCGATGCGAGTGGGGCAGAGATCGCGAGCGGAGAGAAAGCCGTTACCACGGAAGTAAACGCGAACGCTCACGTTCACACGCTCGATTTGGCCAAGCTCGTCGACCAAAAGACCGAGCGAGATCTCATTGTCTGGCTCGAGGCGTACGAGGGCAGCGAGCGTATTGCCGAGAATCTCGTTACCTTTGCTCGCCCAAAGCACCTCGAGCTAAGCCATTCTCCTGGGATCTCATCGAACGTGAGCGCCGGCGCCGACGGCAGGTTTGCGGTAACGCTTCGTGCCGACAACGTCGCGCTCTGGACCTGGATCGAGCTCGAAAAGACCGATCTCAGGGCTACCGACAACTTTGTTCATCTGAGGCCCGACACACCGCGAAGCATTACCGTCACACCGTCGAGAGAACTCTCTCTCTCCGACCTCGAAAGTCAGTTGCGCGTGAGGAGCCTGATTGACCTGAGCAGGTAGCCTGGACCGACGAGCATTGGCAGACTACGCGCCCGCCAACTCGTCCATGTTGCTCGCTCCCATGATCTGGATCGGCGAGCGGTAGCGATGGGCCGGTTGTTTTCCGCTCAACAGGTACTCGGCCAAGAGGCGGACCGGGGTAGAGCCCTGGTGGGCGGCGTCTTGCAGGATTGAAAAGTCGATGACTCCGCGGCGGATCCCTTCTACGGTGACCGGTAACGCGTCGTTTGTGATAACGCGGATGCGGGGCGTGCCCGGGTCGCGACGGTCAGATTCGCTCCATCGCTCTACGACCTTCAGCGCCGCGTCGATGCTTCCCGTGGCCATGTAGAGTCCGACCACAGCAATGCCTGCCGCCTCCGCATCTCGGAACGCAGCCGTCACCGCGGCGGTTGTCGGTTCGAAGGTGTCTAACCCCTCGCGAACATCGACTTCGAGGCCGTTGCCCCAGGTGGCGATGCCGCGCTCGAATCCGACAATGCGGTCGTGGTGAGCTTGGAAGGACATCGATCCGGTTACCGCGATTATTCGACCCGGCGTGGGTGTGATCTTGGCCATGAGCTCGCCTGCGACGAGTCCGCTCGTCTCGAGATCCTGACCCACAAAACAGAGACGTCCATCGGCTTGGATGTCGGAGTTTGTCGTGATCACCGGAACGCCGTGCGCGATGAGTTCCTCTACTGCGGCTCTAACGTCGGGGGTGTCGGGCCCGGTCACAACGACTGCGTCCGCGCGTGGCGAACCATCGACCCCATCAAGGTGTCGAATAGCACCGATAAGCATCTCGTGCGAGCGAGGGTCAAAAAAGTGCACCTCGGTATGGAAGCCCATACCCTCGAGCTCAGCCTCAGCCTCGTTCACACCGGCCACGAGTTGATCAAAGAAGCCGCTGCCGGTATTGGGAAGGAGCACGCTGATGACCCGCGGCGCGTGGTTAAACCGAAGGGCCTTTGCCGCCTTGTTGGGCACGTAGCCGAGCTCGCGCGCAATGCCACGAACGCGATCGGCAACCTCATCGTTGATGTCGCTTCGTCCGTTGAGCGCTCGATCGACCGTGCCGCGGGAGACGCCCGCGGCCTCGGCAATTGCTCGTATGGTAACTCGCTTCGGAGCTGTGGTCTTTTTCACTACGCCATTTTAGGCGGATTTGCAGTTTCCGGGAACTCCGGCATAAAACGGTAATCAGGGTCGGCATTCTGCTGCTTTT
>JBMCTC010000169.1:0-7107 GCA_048624115.1 Spirochaetota bacterium | reverse complement strand
CCTCGATAAGCCGGCGTACGGCACTCTCGTCGAGCGTGCACGCGGCGACCGTGTACTTCTGGTGATCGTTGTAGGCTACGACGTGGTTTATCAGCTCACCGTGCGTCATAATCGTCTCTTCGATAGTCTCGGGGCTGTACTTCTCTCCATCGGGACCAATCAATAGCGCCTTCGCGCGCCCGGTTACCATGAGGAACCCATCGGCGTCGATGTACCCGAGATCCCCAGTGTAGAGCCACCCGTCGCGAAGTGCCTCAGCGCTCGCCTCGGGGTTCTTGAAGTAGCCCTTCATGACGTTTTCGCCGCGCACGCAGATTTCTCCCGCTTCGCCCGGAGCCGCCTCACTTCCGTCTTCCTTGGTAATGCGTACCGTAACCGAGGGCGCGATTCTGCCCGACGTGCCGAGCTTGTGACTTCTTGGCGCGTTCGAGCTAATCACCGGAGCCGCCTCAGTCAGGCCGTACCCCTGGTAGACCGGGAGCCCGATTGCCATAAAGAACTGCTGCTGTCCAATGTCGAGCAGTGCGCCGCCGCCCACAAAGAAGCGAATTTCTGATCCAAACATCGTTCTGATCTTTCGAAAGACCAGCAACTCGGCCAGAGTGTGGGGAAACCAGGCGAGGAAACGGGTGACGACGCCTGGTCGATGCACACCGTCGCCATTGCGCCTGATTCCGGCACGAAGGCCCGCGGTAAAGATCGCATTGGCAAAACGCCCCTTTGCAGAGACCCCCTGCGTGATCTTCTTCATAAAGCTTCCGGAAAGCGAGGGCACGGTCAGCAGGAAGGTTGGGTTCGTCTCCACAATGTTTTTTGGACTGTTTCGTAGGATTGCCATGCCACCGCGGGCATCCACGAAAAAGAGCTCGATTCCGCGAACGAGCGCGGCGTAGATGCCGACCGTGTGAGCAAAGCTGTGGTCGCAAGGCAAGATCACACGTGTTCGGAACCCCAGCGGTACTTGGAAGAGCTCGATCGAGTCGTGGCAGTTCGCGTAGTAGTTGAGATGGGTGAGCATGATACCCTTCGGGTTGCCGGTAGTCCCTGAGGTGTAGCTCACTGTGGCGACGCTGTCTTCATCGATTGACGCAATCGCCTCGGTGACTGCCGCGGCCACTTCTTGCGAGGCGGTCTTGCCCTCTTCGATGAGGTCGTAGATTCCCGCGACGGTTGCGCCGGGAATGGCGGCTGCGACCGCTTCTACGTCTTCTGTGTTTGGTTCGAGGGCAACGACGAGCGGTTTTCTCTCGAGTTGGTTGTAGACGGAGCCGAGCTTTGCCGCTTGGTTCTTTGATACCCCGATCGCCACCGCCTCGGAGTGGTTCACCCGGAAGGGAACCTCCCCTGCGAGAAGCTTGATCGAGAGCGGGACCGAGGCTCCGTGATTGGTGAGCACACCAAACTCAAACGTCACCCATTCGGGACTCCCCTCGGCGAGAATCGCGACGTGTGCATTTTCGGTCACGCCACGTGCGCGTAGGCCCTGCGCGAGGTGTCTTGCGTTTTGCTGAATCGTTTGAAAGCCGGATGCACTCCATCCGGCATTGGTCTTTCGCCAGCAATAAGGCTTGTCTCCAAACATGGAGACGGCGTTGCCAAGCATCGCCAAAACAGTTCGTTTCATGATTTTCCCTTGGCCCGTATGGTAGAGGCCTCAAGAGAGAGAAATCAAGGGCGCGATGCAAACCCGGTGCGACTTTCGACAGCGCTAAAGTCGTTACGCTTCCGACTTTCGATCTCCACCGAACAGAATAAAGTGCAAGATGCCGCCGCGTCTCCGATCGGAACGGATTCGAATACGAACGCTATCGGCGTGCTTGCTTTTCCCTCTCGTCCGCGGGAACCCGCGAGCTCTATCTCCTCGTCTCATGGCTACTTCCCCTTGGCCTGTTTTGCGGCCTTATGCGCAGTGGCAAAGGCCTTTTGCTCGTTATCGTATTGATCCATGGCGCTATTGAACGCTGCCAAAAACGCCTCTTTTTGATGCTTGCTGTACTGGTCAACTTGCTTGTCGGGCAAATCCGAGATGTTCTTGTAAGGCATAGCTCCTCCGTTTTTAATGGTAGCCCGGCGCGCTCCTGCGGCGAATCACCTGTTTGGGTCGTCTTACGGATGCTGGGGGCAGTTCACCGACTACATGCAGCAGTTCGCGATGGATCCTGAGACGCAGTTTGGACTCGATATGGCACGGCGCTTCGGGCTTACCACACTCGCCATCATGAAGGTCACGCGCTAACGAAAGATCTCGCTCACGCTGCGGTTGTAGTGAATCCGGTTCACCGTGTGGCAGAGCACGTCGGAAAGACCGCGTACGGTAAAGAAGTCGAGGGCAGCGAACTCCTGGGTCTGCGGGATCGAGTTTGTGACCGCCACCTTGGTGAGGTTGTACTTCTCGTGAAGCTCGCGAAGTCGGTCGGCCGTTCTCGGTAGACAGAGATTGTGGCTTGCCGCGAGCTGAACCTCCTCGACATTCTTCTCTTCTACGAGCGCCCGAACAAGCTCCGAGATCGTTCCCGCGCTCGCGATCATGTCGTCAAGCACAATTGCCGTTTTCTTGCCGCGAAAGTCGCCAATGATGTCGGTGATTGTTGCCTCTTCCGGCCGTGGTCGGTGCTTCGAGGCGATTGCCGAGTTGATCTCCATCTCCCTGCTGAAGTGGAGGATGAGCTTGGTTGCCCCAGCGTCAGGCGCGACGGCAATGACATCACCGCGGCCGCGATACTGCTCGAACTCTCTCGTGAAGAGCTTGAGCGGATCGAGCATGTGTACGGGCATGTCTCCAAAGAAGCCGTGGATCTGGTTGGAGTGGGGGTGCCATGCCACGACTCGGTTGACGCCGGCCGCCGCGGCCAAGTCGCAGACGAGTCTCGCAGTCGTTGCTTCGCGCTGAAACTTTGTTGGCTTGTCTTGACGTGCGTAGGTGAGGTAGGGGAGCACCGCGGTGATGCGGTTTGCCCCATGCTCGCGGAAGGCTCGCGCGGCAATGAGAAATGCCATGAGATTGGCGTTGACCTGATACCCGGTCGCCGGTTCCAAGAGTCCTTGGAAGAGAAAGACATCTGCCCCGCCGATGTGTTCGGGCAGGCGAACGCCAATCTCGGTATCGCCAAACGACGAGTCAATGCTCGGGTGAAACTGCACGTTGGGAGCACTGCCGCCATTGCGGAGTAGCTCCTTGTAGCGCTCGACCACCCGTTGCGCCATGTAGTCGCCCGCGCGACAGCTCGCAATCACAAGCTGCCCCTCGGTAGACTCCATTCGCGACGCCTGTTCTGCCACGAACTCTTCGGGAAGCACAAAGTTCTTTGTTCCAACGTCCATCGGCTCGCCCATATTGCCCCTCTCGATTGAGTAAATACTTCTCAGCATAAAGTTGCAAGAAGGATGCCAGCCACCATTGGCATGGCAATTGCACACTCGTTGGCAGGAGGAAGCATGGCAAAGGTAGCAATAAACGGATTAGGACGGATCGGGCGTGCGACGCTCAAGATCGTGCTCGAGACTGATGCGCTCGAGCTGGCGGCAATCAACGATCTTATTCCCACCGATAACCTCGCCTACCTGCTCAAGTACGACTCGGTGTATGGCAGGTTCCCGGGTACGGTAGAGGCAGAAGAAGACGCACTGGTCATCAACGGAAAACGAATTCCGGTGACCTCGATCAAAGACCCGGCGGAGTTACCGTGGTCGGATTTGGGAATTGACGTGGTCTTTGAGAGTACCGGCATCTTCACCAAGGCTGATGGTCTCAAGAAGCACCTGTCGGCCGGGGCCAAGCACGCAATCTTGAGTGCGCCGGCCAAGAGTCCCGAAATCGCAACGGCCGTGCACGGCGTGAACAAGCCAGACGATGACTCGTTTTTCTCGTGCGCGAGTTGCACGACCAACTCGATTACACCAGTTGTGGAGGTGCTTGGAAGCAAGATAGGCGTGAAGAAGGCGATGCTCACAACGGTACACGCCTACACCTCGTCACAGCAAATCGTAGACGGCCCGAGCAAGAAGCGACGTCGCGGCCGCGCTGCGGCTGCAAATCTCGTCCCGACGAGCACCGGCGCCGCTGTGGCAACCGCGAAGGCGTTGCCCCAGTACGAGGGCAAGTTCGACGGAGTAGCAATTCGCACGCCGGTACCCGTGGGCTCGATCTCCGACATCACCTTTGTTACCGAGAGGGACACGACCGTCGACGAGGTCAATCAGCTCTTTCGAGATGCCGCCGACTCGGATCGATACCGCGAGGTGCTCGGCATAAGCGAAGATCAAATCGTCTCCTCTGACATTATCCAGGATCCTCACGCCTCAATTGTGGATCTCACGATGACGCAGGTTGTAGATGGTGACCTGGTCAAAGTCATGGCGTGGTACGACAACGAGTGGGGCTACTCGAACCAAATGGTTCGCGAGGCCGTAAGGATTGCTAGCTAGATGGTTAGCGAGTTTCTTTCAGGTTTTCGGGCATCACCGACCGAGATAGTACTCGTCGGCGTACTGCTACTCGTCCTCATCGCCGGGCTCGTAATCTACTCAGCGGTTCGTAAGCGGCGCGACAGGCGACGTATCGAGCGAAGCGCCGAAGAGACGTTTGGTGTGCTGGTTAGACAACACAAGCTTTCAGAGGAAGAGGAGCAACTGCTCCGCGATATCGCCGTTCACCTTGACAGACCAGAGAAGAAGTACATGCTGCTCAAGAATCAGGCAGTATTCGACAACGCCGCGCGCCGCGCGCTCGAATCCGGCGATGCGCCACAGAGCGCAGTCTCCGCGCTTCGAGTACGGCTCGGCTATTCAGGGATGCACGCTGGTGAAGCCCCCAACTCGAGTGTTGAGATTCCGGAGGACGCGGCGGTGGTGCTCGCCCTCCCAGACGGATCTGAAGAGAACCGAACGATCCGAGGGCGCGTGTCCCGTCACATTCCAAGCGCCTTTACCGTGCGACTGGATCCCGGTGAATCGACGCCTGAGACCGGCACGCGGGTGGTGGTCATTTACTTCAACTCGACCGGGGTCTACCAGTTTGCTTCCGAGGTGACCGAGGTTAGCAACGGACAACTCTTCCTTGCGCATTCCGAAGATCTCTCACGCATGCAGCGCAGACAGTTCCACCGCCGCGAGATGCACCTACCTGTCTTCGTCAAGGGCTCGCCACCTCGCGAGAACGGCGAGTCGCCGGCGGCCACTCGCGCCGAGTTGGTTGAGGTCGGAGGGGGTGGTGCTCGAGTGTACTCGCCGCACGTGTCGTTTAAGCGGGGCAGCGAGGTAGAACTGAGCTTTCACCCAGACAGCAACGAAGCCCTTCACGTTGCAGGGACGGTTGTCAAACGCTCGGGGGTACTCCACATCGCTTTTGATCGTATTCGAGAGCAGACGCGCGACCGGCTATTCAAGACGATGTTCAATCGGGGGTGATTACCGTTTCTGGCACGCTGGGCAAACGTAGGTTGAGCGACCATTCACCTTGATCTTCTCAATCGTACCGCGGCAGCGGGGACACGTTTCGCCTTCCTCCCGGTGAGGCAAGAGAAAATCATCCGGCATCTTGCTCGGGTCGGCCTTGTGCTCGATGGCAATCGCTACGACTTCATGCATAGCCTCGTAGAGCGTACTCACCTCGTCCTCGGAGAGACCGTCGCTCTTTCTCTCAGGATGAATACCGCTATGGTAGAGTATCTCGTCAGTGTAAACATTCCCGAGCCCGCAGATGTACTTCTGATTCATGAGGGTCGATTTGATCGCAGCAGAATGCTCGGAGACAATCGTTCGAAAATGCTCTATTGCAATCTTCATGGCGTCGGGTCCGAGCCTCTTCTTTTCGATGAACGACTCAGGGCTCTCGATGAGCGAGGCTTTTCCGAGAAGTCGCTTGTTCACGAAGCTCAAGTGGTACCCGTTGCGAAAGGTCACTTCGAGGCGTGCATGTTTCTGTTCCGAACTGTCGTCGGCGCCGAACCTCTCTTTCCCGTACTCGAGAAAACCGGTCATGCCAAAGTGCAGCATCAGCCACTCTCGTTGCGACTTCCTGTTGTTCTCGAGGGCTACAAACAGGTACTTGCCATAGGTTGAAGAGCTCGCGAACTCGGCGCCTACAAGGGCAGATCGGAACCGTCTTGCCGAAACTCCTTTGATGATCTTTTTCGACTTTACTATCACATCGACTATCGGCGCATGCAGGGCCGTAGCATCGAGGTACTGTTTCTGGATTGCAACGTCCGGTAGCTCAGGCATGGGGCAAGCATACGTTAGCTCACTTGCTCCTGAAATAGACCAGGAAGGTGACGATGCAGAGTCTTCTCGAGAACCTTCAGGTCGAGCGGCTTAGTGTGACACTCGTTCATCCCTGCGTCGAGAAGGTTCTGAACGTCGTGGTCGTGCGAGTAGGCTGTGAGACCTATGATCGGGATGGTTCCGAGAGGCGGTGGGAGCGAGCGAATGTGCCATGTTGCCTCGACGCCGCTCATCTCCGGCATTTGCGCATCCATGATGATTATGTCGGGTTCGAACTCGGAGAGTCGCCCGATAGCCTCGCGTCCGTTCTCGGCCTGACAAACCACGACATCAATCGACTCGAGTGAGCGCTGAAGAATCGTCGCGTTGATAGGCTCATCTTCCGCGACTAGAACCCGCGGGGGTCGCTTCGTCTGCACTCCGCGCGTCGCTGCCGCCTTTGCGGTAGGTGTGGCGCCTTGTTTTGAAACTGTGGAGGAGTCGGTAGGCAGCTCTAATGGCAGGATAAGGGGCACCCGGACGGTAAACGAGGTTCCGACCCCGGGGCTACTCTCCACGTGAATCGATCCCCCCGCCGACTCGACAAGGCGCTTTGTCAACGCGAGCCCGAGACCTGTGCCAAAGTGGCGCTTGGCGTAGGAGCTATCGAGTTGCTCGAAGAGTCGGAAGAGTCGCGGCTGATCTTCGACTGCGATGCCGATTCCAGTGTCTCGAACAGTCAAAACGAGCTGCCACGGCGATGAGCGCTCACCTGCGACGTCAACGCTGACAGATCCTCGTTCGGTGTACTTCACGGCGTTACTCACGAGATTGCCGAGAATCTGCTTGATTCGCTCCCGGTCGCCGACGACTTGGTCCGGGGTTCCCGGGTCAATGCTCGCATCG
>JBMCTC010000168.1:0-7110 GCA_048624115.1 Spirochaetota bacterium | reverse complement strand
GCACTCTCGGTGGGCGCGCTTGAGCCAGGCGACACCGTCGCGGTGTCGGTGCAAGAGGGGCAACTGCGAACCTCCCCGAGCTTCCTCGGTTCCATTGAAGAGATACTCCAGTATGGAGAGCTGGTTTTGCTGGTCGAAGCCGGCGAGTCGTGGTCTCGTATAACGTTCGGGGACGGCACCGTCGAAGGATGGATGCACAACTCCGCGCTCGAGCCACCTGCCTCCCTCAACCTCGAGGGCGAGGCAATCGGCACGTCGGGAACCACGAGTCGAGAGATCGCGCTCGCTGGTCGTGGATTCAACGAGCAGGTTGAAAGCGAGTATGAGGATCAAGCGCAGCTCGACTTTAGTATGGTCGATGAGATGGAGACGTATCTCTTGCCGACGGCTGAGCTTGCCGAGTTCCTCACCGCCATTTCTGGTGACACCACGTTCGGAGGTCAGCAATGAAACGCTCTCACGCGCTCCGAATCATCGCTGTCCTCACAGTAGCACTCTTCGGTGCCTCGTGCGCAAGCCTCGGCGGCGCCCTCACAGGCGTTGCCGACATCGGCCGCGCGCTCACTCCGGGCGATCAGCGCTGGGCGCTCGCGCTCGAGGGTGTGGAAACGCTCGGCGAAGTTGTAGACGCGTCGAACAGTCCGTTCACGCCCGAGCAAGAGTACTTCGTCGGCCGCTCGGTCGCCGCGACTATTCTGAGGAGTTACCCTGCCTACGATGGGGTCGATGCAAATCTCTACCTCAATCGGCTGGGCCAAACCCTCGCGCTTGCTTCCGACCGACCTCAGCTCTACCACGGCTACACCTTCCTCATCCTCGACACCGATGAGATCAACGCCTTCGCATCGCCGGGAGGGCACATCTTCATTTCTCGTGGCATGCTTCGGCTTACCGAGTCTGAGGACGAAGTCGCATCGATTCTCGCTCATGAGATTGCTCACGTCGTGCATCGGCACGGGCTTGGTAGCATTCGAAGTGCTCGGGTGATTGGCGCGCTTCAGGATGGGGCACTCGATGCGGTAGACACCATGACAAGCTCGCAACTCGACGAACTCACCGACGTCTTTGGTGCGACTACCTCCGAGGTCATCGACACGCTTGTTACCCGCGGCTATTCGGGATCAACTGAACGTGAGGCCGACGGCAGCGCAGTGACGATTCTCGCTCGTGTTGGCTACGACCCGTACGCACTCGCGCGGGTGCTCGAGCGCATGGATGAGGCGCAGCGCGCGGAGTATGCAGGCGAGAGAGAACCGGTCGGCTTTTCGAAGACCCATCCGCGCCCGCAGGCGCGAGTCAGAGATCTCAATCGCAGCGACTTGCGTGATCTCTCCCCCGTAAGTGTAGTCGACACAGAGGTCGCAAACGCCCGGTATCGCGCCGCACTCGGTGATATATAACGAGGTATGAAATCGCGAACACTTCAAATCGCGCTTCTCCTTGTCGGCGGGGTTCTGCTCGGGGCCTTTGCCGTTGACGTTGGAGACAAGCTGTTTGTCCAAGTCCAGACTACGCCTCTTCGAACTTCTCCGAGCTTCCTCGCGCCAACCGAAATCACCCTCGAGTACGGCACGCCGCTGCGCTTCCGCGGTTCGCGTGGCGATTGGTACCAGGTTGCACGGACCGGCGACGATGAGACCGTTGGTTGGATCTTCTCCGACGCCGTGGAACGTGACGGCTCGGCCGAGGTCGTACTTCAGGGCGAGCGCGTAGAGCGACGCAACGTCACATCGCGTGAGGTTGCGCTTGCCGGTCGTGGCTTTAGCGAGAACCTCGAGCAGGAGTACGGGGAAGGGCAGGAGCTTGATTTTGAGCAGGTCGATGCAATCGAAGCGCGCGTGATTGACGGCGAGAGGATTAGCTTGTTCATCGAAGAAGCCCGCCTTCGTCGTGACTTTCTCGAGGAGGTTGAGTAATGCGCGTGCGACTCATTCTTCTATGCGCCGCGAGTGCGATCGCCCTGACCTCTTGCGGTCTACTTGCCTCTGAGATGCGCTCGCTCGGCGTCGGCGACAACTTCGTGGCGAACTACGACGCCTCCCGTCTGGCCATACAGGCAATCGAAGCCGATTATCTTCCTGAAGATGACGAGTACTATGCTGGGCGTGCCGCGGCGGCCCGAATACTCGCCCAGTACGAACTCTACGAGAACGAAACCGCAAACGACTACGTCAATCTTCTCGGGCAGAGTCTTGCGCTCGCCTCGAGCAGGCCGATCATCTACGCCGGCTACCGCTTCGCAATCCTTGACACCGATGAGATCAACGGCCTCGCAACTCCCGGTGGCCACGTGTTTGTCACGCGAGGCCTCTTGCGCCTTGGGCAGAGCGAGGACGAGGTTGCGGCAATCCTTGCCCACGAGATTAGTCACATCGCAGAACGGCACGGTGCCGAGGCGATTATGGAGACGCGTGGGCGAAATATCGCGCTGCGGGCCGAAGCGCTTACCTACCAACTCGCGGCGGTGGGGCTGGATGATTCGGGTATCGCGCGTGCCACCGGGGTTCTCGAGGAACGGTCACAGGCGGTCATTGCCAAGCTCGTGGGTGACGGATACTCGGTGGAGTCGGAGATGGAAGCCGACTCCGGAGCGATCCAGATTCTCCTCAAGCTCGGATACGATCCGTACGCCCTTGTTCGTGTGCTCGAACGGCTCGAGATGAGCTATGAGACACTGGGACGTAGCGCTGGGGGATTCGCACGAACGCATCCCAACCCGCGAAGGCGAGTTCGCGAGATCGAGCGGAGGTTGGTGAACTACGGTGGAGGCGTCGCAGTCAATCGCGAGGTTGCCGACCGGCGGTATCGAGCGGCGCTTTCAGGCATTTAGGAAGAACAACCGAGAGAAGGAGCGAGTGTGGCAAACAAGGCGGTTCGAGCGACAATCGTAGGAGGTGCCGCGGCACTCGTGGGGGTGCTTCTCTTGCTGAGCGGCGTTCTCAGTACGCTCGAGAACACGACCTGGGATGTGCGGGTTCGCTCCCTTGCCCGCCCGAGCCCGGCGACCGATCGCATCGCCCTTGTCCTGATCGACCAGGTCGATATTGACGAGATGCGCGAAGTGAACGGTATCGACTGGCCGTGGCCGCGCTCCCTCTACGGATATATGATCGACTTTGCTGCCGCCGCCGGAGCGGCGTCGTTCTCCGTTGATCTCGTACTCGAGGACAACGGTGCCGGGCGCGGCGACAATGAGATTATGCTCGCAGCGGCAGAGCGGTATGGCAACGCAGTCTACGGAACTGAACTTCTTGGTGAGTTGAGCAGCGATGTTGAACGCTGGCCTGACGGCGTTCCCCGCCCACAGCTCAATGTTACTGGACTGAGCGAGTTGCAGCGCGCCGAGATCACCTTCTCTGAGGCTACGTTCCCCCGCGAATCAGTGATCCCCGCAAACGCAGATCTCAGCTTTTTTAATCAAAGGAACGACGAAGACGGCGTATTTCGACGCTATCGACTCGTGAACTATCTCGGCGACCAACCGCTTCTCGCGCTCGGAGTCGCTCCGGCGCTCATTGAAGCGTCGCGTCCCCTCGAGATCGCCTTTAGCCAACGCACCGTCACCATCGGCGACGTTGAGATACCCGTCGATCGTGACGGCCGTGTGATTTTAAATTTCACGACGCCGGAACGTTTGGACCCTGAAGGCGGCGAGCCTACTCCTCCTCATCACCAAGCCTTCTCCGCATTTGACGTGGCCGTGAGTGGATTCAATCTCTCCGTGGGCGAACAACCGCTCATCTCTCCTGAAGAACTTGCTGGAAAGCATTTGCTGCTCGGCGTCACCGGCTCCGGCCTTCGAGACTTGCGACCCACGCCACTCGAGGAGCTTGCCGCCGGTGTGACCGGCCATGCGACCATGCTCGACAACGTGCTCTCCGGATCATTTCTCCGCGACACACCGCTCTGGTTTTCCGTGCTCTTGATTCTCGCGCTTGGGATTGCCTTCGCGTATGCGGCGACCTTCGCGAGCAGAAGTTGGGTCGAACTCCTGATCTTTCTCTTTGGTCTGGCACTTCCCATGGCGCTCGGCTTCTTCGCGTATACGCTCGGTTTCTGGCTGCCGGTTGTTGCTCCGGTTATCGCCGTGCTCTTGGCCGTGGCAGCGGCGAATGTCGTGAATTACGCCACCGAGGGCGCGCAGAAGCGATACATTCGAAGCGCCTTTGGCCAGTACTTGAGCCCCGACGTCGTGAATCAGGTTGTGGATAATCCTGAGCGACTCCGCCTCGGCGGCGAACGACGCGAGCTGAGCATGTTCTTCTCAGACATTCAAGGCTTTACCACGATCAGCGAGGCGCTTGATCCGGAACAGCTCTCCAGCTTTCTGAATGTCTACTTGACCGAGATGGGTCGAATCATTCACGACGAGGGCGGGACGATCGACAAGTTCGAGGGGGATGCGATTATTGCCTTCTGGAATGCCCCGCTTGAGGTCGAAGGCCACCCCGAACGTGCCGTCCGAGCCGCGCTCCGCTGCCAAGAACGGCTTGCCGAACTGCGCGAGCGCTGGAAGGCACCCCCTCCCGACGGTGTGGGAGTTCCAATTCTCACCAGGATTGGAATCAATACGGGCGAGGTGAGTGTCGGGAACTTCGGCAGTGAGACTCGGTTTGACTACACCGCCCTCGGAGATCACATGAACCTGGCGAGCCGTCTTGAGGGTTCGAACAAGATGTTTGGGACGTACGTGCTGGTATCCGAGTTCACCGTTCGGCGTCTCCCCACGAACATTGTCGCTCGCGAGCTCGGGCGCATTGCGGTCGTAGGTCGTGCCGAGCCAATCGCAGTGTTTGAGCCTATGACCCACGAGGCCTACGCGACACGTGCTCACGTCTTTGATACTTACGTCACCGGCCTCTACGCGTGGTACGGGGCAGATCTCGACGCAGCTGAGCGCGCGTTTTCCTCGATCGCAAATGAGGATGAGCCGGCGAAACGAATGCTGACCCAGGTCTCGTTCGTCCGCGACCAATCGACGCCTCTGTCAGAGAGGGGATGGGATGGTGTCGTGCGTCTCACCGAGAAGTAGGTTGCCCGGGCAATCGTTTGAGTTCTATGGTGTCACACACCTTGGGGAAGTGAAGCAAAACAACGGTAAGCGGCGTATATACTTACATGCCGAAACCAAGATACCAGATACGCTTCGAGGACGGGTAGCTCCGGCATTACCCCGCATCCGCAAAGAGCGTCACCCGATCGCGGCCGGTGCGCTTTGACTCGAGAAGCGCTTGATCCGCCTCATTGAGGATGCGATCGACAGTGTCGCCTTCTACCGGCACACGCGCCGCAACCCCTACGCTCACCGTCAGTCCTCGCGACGTGCCGGGAACGACTACCTTCTTGACTGCATTTCTCAGGCGTTCAGCGATCCGCCCGGCTGAGGTAGGGTTGGTGTTGGGCAAGAGCACCGCAAACTCCTCGCCTCCGTAGCGTCCGATAATATCCGCTTTACGGAGAACGGTGCGTGCCGCGTCGGCGGCAGCCTTTATCGCGGCATCTCCCGCCGCATGGCCGAGCTCATCGTTGATATCCTTGAATCGGTCCAAGTCCGCCATCAGTACACCGAGTGCTTCTTCGCGTCTGAGCGCCTGTGCAAGAGATGCCTCTGCTTGGACAAAGAAACTGCGTCGAGACGAGACACCGGTAAGGCTGTCGGTCATGGCAAGTTCTTTGGTTTGCTCATAAAGCCGTGCATTCTGAAGTGCGAGCGCGACGTGTCCTCCTAGCGCAGTGGCGAGGCGCATATGCGTCTGGGAGAAGACATCCGGGTTTCGATTATCCATCGCGATCAGCCCGATTGTGAGACCGTGCACCGAGAGGGGAACGCCAATCCAAGAGCGAATCTCATTGCCCGCGATGTTCGAGAACTGAGGATACTGTTCGGAAACGTCGCCCAGGAGAAGTGTGTCTTGCGCTTCGATCGCTGCACCGTGTGGACTCGAATTGTCCAGAGGAATTCGCAAACCGAGGATCGCGTCTATGTCTTCCCAACCCGCACCTCCGACCACTTCGAGCGCCCCGTTTCGCAAGAGTTGAACCGTTGCTGTATCGTAGGGAACTACGTTGCGCGCCTGCTCGAGGACAAGCTTCACAGTCTCGCTAATCTCCAGGGTACTCGCGACGATCGCGCTTGCCGAGCGAAGCGCTTCAGCCTCTTGAGCTTTCTGAACCGCCTCTTCTTTGGCGAGCGCAAGGGCGTCTTCGATCCTCTGACGCTGGGTGACGTCCACATCGGAGCCAATGAAGACTTCCGCGGCGTTGGCGTCTCGACCTGATACGATCCGACCCGCGTTCATGATCGAACGCCACTCTCCGCTCTTTGACTTGATGCGGTAGGTAATCCGATACGTCTTGAGCTCACCGGCCACGACGAGCCGGTAATTTCGTAGCGCGTGATCCCGATCCTCCGGATGAATGATGCTCTGCCAGAACTCGACCGTCATCTCTTCGGGCGTGTATCCCAGGTCAGACCACAGGTAGTTCGGGAACCCATCGCCAGTCTCGAGATTTCGAGCGAAGACGCCAAGCTCCGAGAGCGCGTCTCGCAGCTCCGGATCGGCAAAAAGGATTTCGAGTGCGGTCAATTGTCTGTTGGCGTCCTTGGCCATTCCCTGCTACCCCGGCGACAGTGTACCGTCTCTACGCGGTTTACGCCACCGGAGGAAGGAGAGGTTCAGCCATCATCTTGGCTAACGCGTCGTAGGCGTGCATCAGCTCGCGCGTTAGGGGTCCTGGTGTGCCATCGCCAACTGCCGTCTCGTCGATAGTTACGATTGGGATGATTCCTCGCGACGCCGAGCTCAAAAAACACTCGGCGTATCGAGGTAGCATCGCTACTTGCGGGGGCTCGAGCTTCACCTGTACGATCCGCGGTGCGATCTCGAGAACGATCGCCCGTGAGGTTCCAAACAAGATCCCCTCCTCAGCTGTATAGAGGATCGCACCCGCGTCGATCGCGTAGAAGTTGCTGCTCGCACCCTCGAGAATTGCACCGTCCTCACGTACCAGGAGCTGTTCAGCGACTCCATCGGCGGGCGCAAACGAGGCCCTCGTCTTCAGCCAATCGGTGCGTTTCGCCCGAGGATCGTCTCTGCGGATCTGTTTGAG